>NZ_JBHVVI010000066.1:0-50997 GCF_042883685.1 Kitasatospora sp. NPDC058190 | reverse complement strand
GCGGCGGACTGTGCCCGCCGCCGGGCGGCCGTGTAGTGTCCCCGCTGAGAAAGTGTCGGGAGGTGCCGTGACGCAGTACGCCGGAGGTGGGCAGGTCCCGCCGCGTCCCGCCGCTCCGCCGGTGCCGCCGGGGGGCGGTGCGGGGGCGTCCCCGTCGGAGGCGCCGGTTCCGCCGCCTCAGCCCCCGCCGCCGCCGGTTCGGCCGGCCGCCGCTCCTGCGCCTTCCGGCGGTGCGGTACCCGTGCCGGTGCCTGCTGCCGTTCCCGCCGCTGCCCCGGTGCCGCCGCCTCCGGTGGCGCCCGCTCCGGCTCCCGCACCCGCTCCGGCTGTTGTGCCCGCTCCGGCTCCCGCGCCCGCTCCGGCCGCGGCGCCCGCGCCGAGCGCGCCCGTTCCGGCCGGGGGCACCGGGCACTTCGTGCTGCCCACCGGCGCGCCCGTCCAGCTCCCCGTCCACCCGCCGCAGCGGCACGCGCCCGCCGGTCCGATCGCCGTGCTGCTGATCGGCCCCGCCGGGGCGGGCAAGACCACCGTCGCCCGGTACTGGGCCGAGCGCCGGGCCACCCCGACCGCGCACATCAGCCTGGACGACGTCCGCGAGTGGGTGCAGTCCGGCTTCGCCAACCCGCAGTCCGGCTGGAACAACGCCTCCGAGGCCCAGTACCGGCTGGCCCGCCGCACCTGCGGCTTCGCCTGCCGCAACTACCTGGCCAACGGCATCTCCTGCATCATCGACGACGCCGTCTTCCCGGACCGCCCGGCCATCGGCCTCGGCGGCTGGAAGCGGCACATCGGCCCCGGCATGATCCCGGTCGTCCTGCTGCCCAGCCTGGACTCGGTGCTGCGCCGCAACGCCCGCCGCAGCGGCACCCGGCGGCTCGGCGACGAAGAGGTGGCGCGGATCCACGGGCGGATGGCCGGCTGGTACAACTCCGGGCTGCCGATCATCGACAACTCCTACCTGGACGTCGCCGGTACGGCCGCCGAGCTGGACCGGGTCATCCTGGCCCGGCTGATGGGCATGCCGGTCCGCTGACCTGCGCGGTCGTGGAGCTGTCGGTGGCGGCTGCGATGATGGACCCTGTCCTGCCGTACCACTTCTGGGGGAGCTGACGCCCGTGCCGGAAGGCCACATCATCCACCGCCTCGCCGCCGAGAACCGCAAGGCCTTCGGTGACCGCCCGGTCGCGGTCTCCAGCCCGCAGGGCCGGTTCGCCGACGAGGCCAAGGTGATCGACGGGCAGTTGCTCACGGGCGCGGAGGCCACCGGCAAGCACCTCTTCCTCGGCTTCGAGGAAGGGGCCTGGGTGCACATCCACCTCGGCCTCTACGGTGGTCTCACCTTCGGCACCGGCCCAGCGCCCGACCCGGTGGGGCTGGTCCGGCTGCGGCTGGCCAACGACGACGGCTACGCCGACCTGCGCGGCCCCAACACCTGCAAGCTGATCACCGATGCCGAGAAGGCCGCCGTCGCCGCCCGGCTCGGCCCGGACCCGCTGCGCGCCGACGCCGACCCGGAGGCCGCGTGGCGCCGGATATCGGGCAGCCGTACGACCGTCGCCGCGCTGCTGATGGACCAGAAGGTGCTGGCCGGGGTGGGCAACGTCTACCGCGCCGAGGTGCTGTTCCGGCACCACATCAACCCGCACCGGGCCGGCCGCGACCTCACCCGCGGCGAGTGGGACGCGATCTGGGCCGACCTGGTCGCCCTGATGCGCGAGGGCGTCGCCGCCGGCCGGATCGACACCGTCCGCCCCGAGCACACCCCCGAGGCGATGGGCCGCCCGCCCCGGGTGGACGACCACGGCGGCGAGGTGTACGTCTACCGCCGCGCCGCGATGCCCTGCCTGGTCTGCGGCACGGATGTCCGGACCGAGGAGCACGCCGCCCGCAACCTGTTCTGGTGCCCGACCTGCCAGGCGGCCTGAACGGCTGATCCGCCCACCGGCCGCAGGCCCGGACCGTAGGCTGGGCCCAGACCGGCCGGAGGGAGCACGCGGATGGATCGGCGCGAGGTGACGAACACCGTGTCAGGCGCCACGGTGGGCGGCCACGTGGTGCAGGCCGACAGCATCGGATCGGTGCACTTCCACCAGCCCGAACCGGTGCCGAGGCCGCGTCAGGTCCGGGCGCCGCACGGCCCCTTCGTCAACCGTGAGCCGGAACTCGCCGCGCTGACCGGGGCGTTGGGGCGGATGGAGGCGGGCGGGCTCGGGATCGTGGTGTTCACCGGCCTCGGTGGGGTCGGGAAGACGGAGCTGATCGCCAAGTTCACCGAGGAGCACCGGGCCAGATTCCCGGACGGAGACCTCTACGCGGACCTGCTGGCCTACCGGCACCAGGGCGGGGTGGACCTGCCCGAACTGTTGGCCGGCTTCCTGCGCGCGCTCGGCTCCGAGCCCCCGGCGGTGGAGGCGGAGCGGTTCACCGAGTTCCGGACCGTCACCGCCGAGCGCCGCTGCCTGTTCTTCCTGGACAACGTCGAGCACGCCGCCGAGGTCCGGGCGCTGCTCCCGTCCAGCGGGCTGGTGGTCGTCGCAGGCCGACGGCGGCTGCCCGCGCTGCGGGTGGACGGCGCCGAGGTGCGGCAGCTCGGGCCGCTGAGCGGGACGGCCGGAACGGAGCTGGTGCGCCGGTGGCTGGGCGCCGGGCGGGGCACCGAGGCGGAGTTGGCGGCGCTGGTCGAGGAGTGCGGCGGGCTGCCGCTCGCGCTGAACGCGGTCGGCAGCCAGCTGCTCGACCGGGAACACCTGCCGGTCGGCCGGGTGGTGGCCGAACTGCGCGACCGGGAGGGCGGGTTGGCCATGCTGGACGACGAGGGAACCGACCTCGGCCCGACCTACGACGCGGTGTACGAGCGGCTGTCGCCGCAGGGCCGGGCGCTCTACCGGCTGATCGGTGTGCACCCCGGCCCCTTCCTGTCGGCCGAACTGGCCCGCGCGGCGGGCGTCGAGGAGGCCGCGAAGGCGCTGACGGAGCTGCGGGCCGTGCATCTGGTGGACGAAGTGCTGGACGCCGACGACTCCGAGGAGCGCTTCCGCGCCCATGACGTGGTGCGGCGGCACGCCTACGGCCGCACCCGCGAACTCCCGGGCCGGGCCGAGCTGCTGGCCCGGGTGGTGGCGTACTACCGGGGCCGGTCCTCGCTGGCCGACCGGGCGATGGGGTCGCGGCTGCGGCTGCAGGAGGCCGGCGGCGAGGGGCTGTCCGGCTTCGCCTCCGGAGCGGCGGCGCTGGAGTGGCTGCACGCCGAGCGGGCCAATCTGCGCGCGGTGGTGGAGGCGGCGGCCGAGCAGCGCTGGCACGGCGAGGTGTGGCGGCTCTGTGAGTCGCTGTGGCCGCTCTACCACGGCCGCAAGCTCTACCAGGACTGGATCGCCACCCACCGGCTCGGCGTCGAGTCGGCCCAGTGGGACAACCAGCCGGACGCCGTGGTCCGGATGCGCAACCAGCTCGCCCGCGCCCACTACGAGCGCAAGGAGTACGGGCCGGCCGCCGAGCAGTTGGCGCTCGCCGCGGCGCAGCTGCCGCTGGTGGCCGAGCGCCGGGTGGTGGGGGTGCTGCTCGAGACGGACGGCCTGCTCTGCCTGGCCGACGGCCGCCCGGGCGAGGCGGTGGACCGGTTCACCCGGGCCCTGGCGGAGAACCGGGGCGACGACCACGGCGAGATCGTGCAGAGCTACAACCTGGCGCAGGCGCTGATCGCGGACGGCCGCCCGGAGCAGGCGCTGACCGTGCTGGCCGAGGCCGCCGCGCGGGCCGAGGCCACCGCGGACCACGACATGCTGATGAAGCTGCCGCTGGTCCGAGCCCGGGCTCACCGCGCGCTCGGGCGGCTCGACCTCGCCGTCGCGGCCGCGGGTGACTGCGCCCGCCGGGCCGGGGAGCGCAAGCAGCACCCCAAGGAGGCCCAGGCCCACACCCTGCTGGTGGCCCTGGCCGAGGAGCTGGACGACCCCGAGCTGGCGGAGCGCAGCCGCGCCCGGCTGCGGGAGCTGCGGGAGCTGCGGCCTTAAGGACCGGTCCGGAAGGACACCCGGGTGCGGTGCTCGCCGGTGCGGACGGTGAGGCCGTGTTCGGGCAGGCCGGCCGGGTCGCCGCCGTCGGCGAGCCAGGAGGCCACGGCGGAGCCGAGCAGCAGCGGGTCGAGGACGGGCTCGGCACGGCCGAAGTCCCGTTCGGCGAGGGCCTCCAGCAGCCGGCCGGTGTGCAGCCTGAGCAGGTGGCGGGCCGGGCCGAGGGCGGCCACCGCGACGGCGAGGCCGGGGAGTTCGACGGCGGTGTCGGCGAGCCAGTGGGTGGCGGGGTGTTCGGCGTGCGGCTCGGTGCGGGCGAGGACCTCGGCGGTGTAGCGCAGGGCGTCGCCCGGGTGGTCGTCGGTGAGCGCGTGGAAGCCGCGCGGGGTGGGGTCGTTCGGGTCGAACGGGTAGCGCCGCAGGCTGACTTCCGTCCCCTCGCTCTTGCCCTCGACGTCGTACGCGGTGGGCCGGTCGGTGCCGCCGGGGCGCGGGACGGGCTTGGGGTAGGGCGGCAGGACGGGTTCGCCCTCGGGCTCGTCCAGGCGCTCCAGGAAGGAGTAGAGCAGCGGGCGCAGCAGCCGGGCGGATTCGCCGCGGTGGGCGAGCGAGCGGTCGGTGATGTCGCTGAGGTCGGCCGGGTCCCGGGCCAGGGCCTGTTCGAGCTGGGCGGCGAGGTCGCCGTCCGGGTCGAGGACGGGCGCGGCCTGGCCGAAGGCGTAGCTGGGGGAGTGCGGGTCGAGTTCGGCGGCGCCGGTGGCGACCAGCAGGGTGCGGCGGCCCAGGGCGGCGCCGTAGACGGAGACCGAGCCGTGGTCGCCGATCAGGCAGTCGGCGGCGACCAGCGCGGCCTGCCAGCCCTGGTGCGGCGGGATCAGCCGCAGGCCCATCCGGCGGGCGTCGTCGAGCAGCGCCTCGGGGTCGTGCCGGCTCCAGATGTTGGGGTGCAGCACGACGGCCACCGTGTACTCGTCGGCGGGCAGCCGGCGGACCAGACGGCGGGGCAGGTCGGGGCGGCGGCCGAGTAACGAGTGCCCGCTCCAGGTGGAGTTGACGACGACGAGCCGGCGGCCGTCGACGGCGCCGAGTGCGGCGCGGTAGGCGTCCCGGGAGCGTTCGCTGCCGAGGATCCGGTCGAAGCACGGGTCGCCGACGACCCGGGCGACGTCCAGGGCCTCGGGGCAGGAGACCCGCAGCCGGTCCAGCTGCTCGGGGTGGGAGAGACCGAGGACGTCCACGAACACCCGCCCCCGGTGGGTGAGTTCGTTGCGGGACAGCCCCGCGGCGCTGACCGTGTCGCCGGTGGACTCGGTGACCAGGCGGTTGTAGCCGGCACCGTGCGGGAGGACGACCAGGTGGGCGTCCAGCCGGTGCATGGAGGCGTGGACGGCGCAGGCGACGGCCAGGTCGAAGCGGCGGCGGACGGCGTCCTCCCACTCCAGCACGGTGTAGCCGGGCAGGCCGCGCAGGTAGTCGGTGAGGCCACGGTCGGCGAAGGCGGAGCCGGGGTTGACGGTGAAGTACCGCTCGATGCCGTCCTGGTTCAGCAGGGTGAGGACGTCCAGGACCCGGGTCGCCGAGGTGAGGGTGCGGGCGACCGCCAGCACGCGGGCCTTGACCGGGCGGGTGTTCCAGCGGTCGGCGGGCCAGACGTGGGGGTGGGACGGCACCTCATGATCGTACTCATCCGGGCCGCTCCCGGGGTGCCCCTCGCGAGAGACGGTCGGGCCCGAGTGTCGGTCAGCCCGCCGCTGCGGTGGGTTCGTGGTGCTCTCCGGCGGCGCACTCGTCGAGGAGGGGGCGCATGCTGTCGTCCACGAGCCGGTAGCGCACCACGCGTCCGTCCTTGTCCCCGGTGACCACGCCCGCCGTGCGCAGCAGTCGCAGGGCCTGGGAGACGGCGGGGTCGCGCATGCCGGTGGCAACCGCCAGGTCGGTGACGGCGAGCGGGCCGGCCCGGTGCAGAGCGAGCAGCAGGGCGAGCCGTCCGGGGTCGGCGAGCAGGGAGAACCGCTCGGCCCAGGACCGGACGTGCGCGGTGTCGCCGATCGCGGCGATGGCCTCGCAGACCCGGTGGCCGTCGATGGTGCGGTGGCCCGCGCGGTCGGCCGGTACGAGATGCATGCGGACATTCTTGCAGGCAGAGGCCTGTGATCCTGGACACCTGCACAGGTGCGCAGCCTTGCGAGGGTGCAGCCGGAGCCCTACGGTGTTCCCCGCCGTGGTGCTCGGGAAGACCGGTGACGGACCCTCAGGGGTCCCAGTCCGGAGCGGCCCTCGCCACTGTGATCGGGGGAGAGTTGTCCGAACCCACGTGCCACTGGGCGCCTCGTGCGCCTGGGAAGGCGGGTCCGGAAGTCCCGTAAGCCAGGAGACCGGCCACGGCATCTCACGAAGTCATTCCACGAGGTGCTGGAGCGTGATCCGAAGATGACCCTGCCCGAAACCGCCACTCCTACGGAGGCGGCCCCTTCCGTCCTGCCCACCTTCCGGTGGAAGCGCGAGGACACCATCCGCACGGCCGGGCTGATGGGGGTGATCCTGGCCATGCACGTGGTGGCCTTCGGGACGCTCGTCTTCCTGGTCGCGCCGCACAACTACGCCGTCGGCACCCAGGTCTTCGGGGTGGGCCTGGGTATCACCGCGTACACCCTCGGCATGCGGCACGCCTTCGACGCCGACCACATCGCGGTGATCGACAACACCACCCGCAAACTGATGGCGGACGGCAAGCGGCCGGTCTCGGTCGGGTTCTGGTTCGCCCTCGGGCACTCCTCGATGGTGGTCATCATGGCCGCCCTGGTGGCGGGCGGCGCCCAGCTGGCGAACACGCTGATGGACGACGACTCGGCCACCCACAAGTGGCTCGGGCTGGTCGGCACCACGGCCTCCGGCGCCTTCCTCTACCTGATCGGCGCGCTCAACCTGGCGGCGCTGCTCGGCATCCTCAAGGTGTTCCGCTCGATGCGGGCCGGGAAGTACGACGAGGCGCAGCTGGAGGAGCACCTCAACTCGCGCGGCCTCATGGCCCGGGTGCTGAACCGGGCGACCCGCTCGATCACCCGGCCCGGGCAGATGTTCCCGGTGGGCATGGTGCTGGGCCTGGGCTTCGACACCGCGACCGAGGTCACCCTGATGGTGATGGCCGGCTCGGGTGCGGCGGCCGGGCTGCCCTGGTACGCGATCGTCTGCCTGCCGCTGCTGTTCGCGGCGGGGATGAGTCTGTTCGACACCCTGGACGGGACCTTCATGAACTTCGCGTACCAGTGGGCGTTCTCCAACCCGGTGCGCAAGGTGTACTACAACCTGACCATCACCGGGCTGTCGATCGCGGTGGCCTTCATCATCGGCACCATCGAGCTGGTCGGGGTGCTGCACGAGAAGCTCGACCTGACCGACCCGGTCACCGGGTTCATCGCGGACATCTCGCTGGACAACGTCGGGTACGCGATCGCCGGGCTGTTCGTGGTGGTGTGGGCGATCGCGATCGCCTACTGGAAGCTGGCCGGGGTCGAGAAGCGCTGGACGCCCGCGAAGTAGCCCGTCGGTCACGCTGCCGCGAGCAGCAGCGTGCCCGCGACGGCGAGCCCGGCGCCGACCACCTGGACCGGGCGCAGCCGCTCCTTGAGCACTCCGCGCGCCAGCAGCGCGGTGACCACGGGGTAGAGCGAGGCGAGCACGGCGGCCACCGCCGCCGAGCCGCTGTGCGAGGCCATCGCGTACGTGGCGTTGCCGGCGACGTCGGCCAGCCCGACGGCGGTGAGCAGGGGCAGCCGGGCACGCAGCTCGGGCAGCAGCTCGGAGGTGTCGGTACCGCGCAGGCCGAACAGCAGCGCGGTGCCGCCGACGGCGACGTTGACGAGCCGCTGGACGCACAGCATGAGCAGCAACCCGCCGCCGGCCGAGGCCTGGGCGAGCAGGACCATGTTGGCGCCGAAGCCGAACGCGGCAGCCAGGGTGAGCAGCAGGGCCGTACGGGCGGCGGACGGCCCGCCGCGCTCGGGGCCGCCGGCCAGCACCACGCCGGCCACGGCCACCGCGATCCCGGCCACCTGGCCGAGGCCGGGCCGCTCGCCGAGCGCCAGCCCGACGCCGACCGGCACCACGACGCCGACGGTGGCCAGCGGGGACACCACGCCCATCGGGCCGAGCGCGAGCGCCCGGTAGAAGGCGAGCATCGCGAACGGGCCGATCACCCCGGCGGCGACGGCGTACCAGAGGGCGGGGGAGGCGTCCGCCCAGCCGCCGGTGGCCAGGACCGCGAGGAGGAGGACGACGGTGGCCGCGGTCTGGGAGGCGACCACGACGGCGAGCGCGGGCAGTCTGCGGGTGAGGACGCCGCCGCCGAAGTCGCCCAGGCCGGTGAGCAGGCTGGCGGAGAGGGCGAGCAGGACGGTCACTGGAGGTGCCAGGAGATCGAGGACAGCACAATGCACTCCGAAGTACAGTCAGATGGACTCGTTGCCGAGAAGGCAGCGTAGTTCACTGAGCTGGACCCCACCGAACAATATTCTGCACTTTCCGTAGTGTGGACACCGGAGGACTGCCCGCGTGCCGGACCCCGACCTCGTCTCCCAGGCCCTCGCCCGGAACCTCAAGCGACTGCGCGCCGAGCGCGGCCACACCCTGGACGCCCTCGCCGCCCGCTCCGGGGTGAGCCGCGGCATGATCGTCCAGATCGAGCAGGGCCGCACCAACCCGAGCGTGGCCACCGTGGTCCGGCTCGGCGACGCGCTCGGCGTCTCCATCGCCACGCTGCTCGACTACGAGGAGGGCCCGGACGTCCGGATCATCCCCGGCGACCAGGCCGTGCCGCTCTGGACCGGTGCGAGCGGCGGGACCGGCACCCTGCTGCACGGCATCGAGGCGCCCGGGCCGCTGGAGCTGTGGGAGTGGCGGATGGAACCGGGCGAGGAGTACTCCGCCGAGCCGCATCCGGCCGGGACGGTGGAGATCGTCCGGGTCGACGAGGGCGAACTGACCCTGGTGCACGACGGTACGGACCACCCGGTGCCGGCCGGCAGCACGGTCTCCTTCGACGCCTCGTACGCGCACGTCTACCGCAACGCGGGGGAGCGGGCGCTGCGGCTGACCATGGTGGTGTCGGTCCCGCCGCCGCGCTGAGGCCCCTCCCGTAGGCCGAAACGGCGCCTCCCCCGGGCGGGGAGGTGCCGTTTCGCTCGTCGTCAGTGCCGGTCGCCGTACCGGCGGCGGAACCGCTCGACCCGGCCGGCGGTGTCGAGCACCCGGGACTGGCCGGTGTGGAAGGGGTGGCTCGCCGAGGAGATCTCGACGTCGATCAGCGGGTAGGTGTTGCCGTCCTCCCGCTCGACGGTGCGGTCGCCGGTGACCGTCATGGGGGTCCCCCGGCCGAAGGCTGGGGGAGAGTGAGGAAGGCGAGGCCGCCGACCTTGTCGCGGAAGACGACCGGGCGGTAGCCGGGGTGGATTCCGGACTTCATGGCTGGGCTCCTCCGGGGTGGTTGCGGGGTGTTCGTTCAGCGCTCCTCGCGGAAGTCGACGTGCCGGCCCGCGACCGGGTCGTGCTTGCGCAGGACCATCCGGTCCGGGTCGTTCCGGCGGTTCTTGCGGGTCACGTACGCGTAGCCGGTGCCGGCGGTGGAGCGGAGCTTGATCACGGGGCGTAGTTCGCTGTGGGCCATGGGATGTCCTCCTGGGCCTCGGGTGCCGGGTTCGAGGGGCCGGGTCGAAACCGTTCACCGAAATGGAAGTCGTTTTCGCTGTCTCAACGTGAACTCCGCCCCGCCCATTCCCGGAGGCATGCGGGGAGAAGGTCTGATGGCCGAGAACGAGCATCGGCGTGCGACCGCAGCCCTCCCCCTGGGGGTGCTCGGCGGGCGGTTCGGGCCGGGGGTTCGTAGGCTCGACGCATGGCCGATGCGTACACGGGGCGGCGGGAGCGGGTGCGGGAGCACTGCAGTGCGGCCGGGGCCGATGCGGCGCTGGTCACCCGGGCGGCGAACGTGCGGTATCTGACGGGCTGCGCGCCGTGCGGGGCGACCTTGCTGCTGACCAGGGAGCGGGCGTTGCTGGCGGTGCCGGACGACCTGCCGCCGGACGACACGGGGGAGCACCTGATCGCCGCCGACGTCACCCAGATGCCGGTGCCGGCCGGGGCCGACACCGCGCTGGCCGCCACGGCCGCGGCCGCGCGGCTGGGGGTGCGGGACCTCGCGGTGGAGGAGCACGACCTGACCGTCACCCGGCACCGGGCGGTGGGGAGCCTGGCGGAGGGCGCCCGGCTGGCGGACCTCGGCCAGGTGGTGGAGCGGCTGCGGGTGGTGAAGGACGAGCACGAGATCGCCGACCTGCGGATCGCCGCCGAGATCGCCGACCAGGCGCTCGGCGAGCTGCTGGAGTCGATCCTGGTCGGCCGCACCGAGCGGCACCTGGCGATGGAGCTGGAGCGCCGGATGATCGACCACGGCGCCGACCGGGCCGCCTTCCCGGTCTCGGTCGGTACCGGCAGCCACTCCGGCCAGCCCGCCCACCAGCCGACCGACCGCCGGGTGGAGGAGGGCGACTTCCTCACCGTGGTGATGGGTGCCCAGTACCGCGGCTACCGCGTCTCGACCGCCCGGACCTTCGTGATCGGCGCCGCCCCCGCGCCCTGGCAGGTCGAGCTGCACCGGTTGGTCTTCCGTGCCCAGCGGGCCGGCCGGGAGGCGCTCGGACCGGGCGTGGAGCAGTGCGTACCCGACCGGGCCGCGCGGCAGGTCCTGGAGGCGGCGGGCCACAGCGAGGCCTCGCCGCACCCGGTGGGCCACGGCATCGGGCTGGAGATCCGGGAGGCGCCGCGCCTCGGTCCGTCGGACATGGGTAAACTGGACAGCCGCGTACCGGTCACCGTCGGCCCAGGGGTCCACCTCCCGGGCAAGGGCGGGGTCCGGATCGAGGACACGCTCGTCGTGCGCCCCCTCGAAGAGGGCGGGCCCGAGCTGCTCACCATCACCACCAAGGAGCTCCTCGCCCTGTGACGGCGGCCCCCGAAGGCCGTCGGCGGCAGGACGCGACCCCTTGGTTCCTTGACAGCTATATCCAGGAGTAAGTGCGCCCGTGGCTTCCACGAACGATCTCAAGAACGGCATGGTCCTCAAGCTGGAGGGCGGCAAGCTCTGGTCCGTCGTCGAGTTCCAGCACGTCAAGCCCGGCAAGGGTCCGGCCTTCGTTCGGACCAAGCTCAAGGAGGTCCTGACGGGCAAGGTCGTCGACAAGACCTTCAACGCCGGCACCAAGGTCGAGACCGCCAACGTCGACAAGCGCGGCATGCAGTTCTCGTACAAGGACGGCGAGAACTTCGTGTTCATGGACATGGACACCTACGACCAGCTGACCGTCGAGCCGGCCGTCGTCGGCGACGCGGCCAAGTACCTGCTGGAGGGCTTCGAGGCCCTGGTCGCCACCAACGAGGGCGCCGTCCTGTACATCGAGCTCCCGGCTGCCGTCGAGCTGGTCATCTCGCACACCGAGCCGGGCGTCCAGGGCGACCGCTCCACCGGTGGCACCAAGCCGGCCACCCTCGAGACCGGTGCCGAGATCCAGGTCCCGCTCTTCGTCGTCACCGGCGAGAAGGTCAAGGTCGACACCCGCGACGGCAGCTACCTCGGCCGGGTGAAGTAAGTCCGTGTCGGCCGCACGTAGCAAGGCCCGCACCAGGGCCTTCCAGATCCTCTTCGAGGCCGACCACCGCGGGGTCGACCCGCAGCAGGTCCTCGCCGACTGGGTGGCCCGCGCCCGCGAGCCGAAGCCCGACGAGGGCACCCCGCAGGTCGGTGAGTACACCATGGAGCTGATCGAGGGGTACGTCCAGCACGCCCGTCGCATCGACGACCTGATCGAGCAGTACGCGGTGGGCTGGACCCTCGACCGGATGCCGATCGTGGACCGCAACGTCCTGCGGCTCGGCGCGTACGAGCTGATCTGGGAGGACGGCGTCCCGGACGCGGTCGTCCTGGACGAGGCCGTCGAGATCGCCAAGGAGTTCTCCACGGACGACTCCCCGGCCTTCGTGAACGGCATGCTCGCCCGCTTCCTGGAGCTGAAGCCGAGCATCCGCCGGTAACGGTCATGCCTTTCGAACGGCCGTCGGATCCGCGAACCCGGATCCGACGGCCGTTCCGTGTTTCACCCGGCAGGCGTAATGTGGAGCCCTACTCGCCAGTAACTTGAAGGGCAGGCCACCCCCATGACCACTGCGACCCGCAGCGAGTTCGACCAGGGCATCGCCCTGACCAGACACCCCGACGAGGCCGGCCGCTACGACGCCGAGCTCGGTGCCGGCTGGCAGATCGGCGGCGGGGTCAACGGGGGGCTGCTGCTCGCCGTGGCCGGACACGCGCTGTCGCTGGAGCACGGCGAGCACCCCGACCCGGTATCGATCAGCGGTTACTACCTGTCCGCCTCGACCCCCGGCCCGGCCACCGTCCGCACCGAGGTGCTGCGCACCGGTCGCGGCCTGTCCACCGGCACCGCCTCGCTCAGCCAGGACGGCGTCGAGCGGCTGCGGGTGGTGGCCAGCCACGGCGACCTCGCCGCCGCCGACGGTGAGGTGCGCACCAGTGCCGTCCCGCCGCAGCTGCCGCCGCCGGACCAGTGCATCGGCGTCGAGCACGCGCCGCCGCAGCTGATCGAGCAGGCCGCCCTGCTGGAGCGCTTCGACCTGCGGCTCGACCCGGCCACCGTCGGCTGGGCGCTCGGGCAGCCCTCCGGCAACGGACGGATCCAGGGCTGGTTCCGGCTCCGCGACGGCCGCGAGCCCGACCCGCTGCTGCTCCTGCTGGTCGCCGACGCGCTGCCGCCGGTCACCTTCGACCTCGGCCTGCCCGGCTGGGCCCCGACCGTCGAACTGACCGTCCACCTGCGGGCCAAGCCGGCCCCGGGCTGGCTGCGGGTCACCCACGCCACCCGCAACCTGGCCGGCGGCTACTTCGAGGAGGACGCCGAGATCTGGGACGAGGCCGGCCGCCTGGTCGCCCAGTCCCGACAGCTGGCCCGGGTGCCGCGTTCGGCGTGAGGTGACGCGGAGACGGCGGCCGGTATTACCGGTGGTTACATTCCTGTGACACGCCGTACGTGTGTGGCGCGCGGAACTGGGGAGTAACACGGTCAGCGGCGAGCCCCCGCCGCTGACCGTCACACCGCCGACGGTCGCCCGCCGACGCCAGGAGCCTCGATGACCAGCCGCAAGGGCCGCGCCCGCCGTAACTCCGACTGCACCGCCGGCGGCCTGCGGCCCGCGCTGCGGGCGCCGCACCGGCCGCGGCCGGCCGAGGGGGCCGAGCAGGCGTTCGTCATCGGGGTGCTCACCAACGCCGCGGACTTCCAGCGGGCCCGCGCCTGGGGCGTGTGCGACGCCCCCGACTTCGAGCGCTACCTGGCCGACACCGCCGAGCTGCTGGCCGACGCGCTGGAGCGGTTCGAGACCGTCCGGGCCCGGATGTTCCACCCGCAGGACTTCGAGGAGTTCTGCCTGCTGCACCGGCTGGACCCGACCGAGCCCGCCGCGCGCGACCGCTACCTGGTCAACCCGCCGCTGCAGACCCAGCTGCTGGCCTACCGGGGCGAGGAGCTGGCCGGGGACTTCGTGCCGCGCCTGGTCCGGGCCCGGGAGAACGGGCTGACGCTCTGCCACGTCGACCTGCTGCTCGACGGCGGCCTGTACGGGGGCGCGGGCGAGGCCGACGAGGAGCAGGCCCGCTGGGTGCGCGCCGCCTACCAGCGCGGGGGCGAGGTGTTCCGCCGGATGCTGGTCGGTGCGGGCGCCGGGGTGTACGAGCTGCGCCTGCGGGTGGACGCGCCGGACGGCAAGCTCACCGCCGCGGCCCGGGTACTGCAGTGGGAGGACGGCGTGGTGCGGATCAACGACGAGGACCTGGAGCTGGTCTGCGCGGTGCTCTGCGCCGGGCTGGCGCTGGAGCTGCCGGCCGTCGCGGTGCTGCACGGCTCGCAGGGCTCGGCCGCCTCCTGCGGCGAGTACCTTCCCGCGGCCTGGGCCTGGTCCAGCGGCGGGCCGGACTGGGCGCCGGCCGCCCGGCCGGTGCGGCTGGACGGCGTCGCGGCGCAGCCGGGCTACAGCCTGGGCACGGTCTGCTGACCGGACGGGCCTGGCGAGGTGGCGGTCACAGGTGGCGGTCACAGGAGACACCGCGGCGCGGCCCCCGAACCCCGGGACCGCGCCGTGACGTTTCTGCTTGGTGCTACTTGGTGTTGCTCACCGATGGGAGCCGGTGCGGCGAGCGTCAGCTCGCGTCCTCCTCGCGCACCGCGCGGCGCGCGTCGGGGTTGAGCACGCCCCAGGAGATCAGCTGCTCGGTGAGGATCGACGGCGACTGGTCGTAGATCACGGCCAGCGTGCGCAGATCGTCCTGGCGGATCGAGAGGACCTTGCCGTTGTAGTCGCCGCGCTGGCTCTGGATGGTCGCCGCGTAGCGCTGCAGCGGGCCGGCCTTCTCGGACGGGACCTGAGTCAGTCTCTCCAGGTCGAGGACCAGGCGCGGCGGCGGCTCGGCCGCGCCGCCCGGCGTACCGCCGGGCAGGAGCTCCTGCACCGGAACGCCGTAGAACTCGGCGAGCTCGGCCAGCCGCTGCACGGTGACCGCACGGTCGCCGCGCTCGTACGAGCCGACGACGACTGCCTTCCAGCGCCCCTGGGACTTCTCCTCGACACCGTGCAGGGAGAGACCCTGCTGAGTGCGGATCGCTCGGAGCTTGCCTCCGAGCTGCTTCGCGTAGTCGCTGGACATTGATCTCCCCGGACGAGATTGCTTCGCGTTCAGTGGTGGGTCACGGGCGATTGCCGACGTCGTTACCGGTGGGTTCGACGCGCGTCTCGTAACTCACTGTGAGGTTACGTAGAGTAAGGTGTTGCGTCAAGCCGAATGGGGCAGTCGTGCGAATGGCTCGCATCGTCGGCGCATCCGGGGCGTTAACCCGATGAAGCGGAATGATGGACGTCCACTTGCCTCCGGGGGCGCTGATAGGATGACCCGAAGCCCACGCCCGGTTAGGCGGGGGCAATTCCCAGACATCCTTTAAGGCCCGTCCCGTGAGGCGGGGAAGGAGGTCCGCTTCGGCATGACCACACACAGAGAACCGACGCCGCGGCCGCCGCACCAGGTGCTGGACGGCACGGACATCGCCCGGGTCGTCACCCGGATAGCGCACGAGATCGTCGAGCGCGCCAAGGGCGCGGAGGACGTCGTGCTGCTCGGCATCCACACCAGGGGCGTCCACCTCGCCCGCCGCCTGCACGGCCGGCTGGCCCAGATCACCGGGAGCGAGATCCCGCTGGGCACCCTGGACATCACCATGTACCGGGACGACCTGCGGCTGAAGCCCGCCCGCGCCCTGGAGCACACCGAGATCCCGCCCGGCGGCATCGACGGCAAGCTGGTGATCCTGGTCGACGACGTGCTCTTCTCCGGCCGCACCATCCGCGCCGCGCTCGACGCGCTGAGCGACATCGGCCGCCCGCGCGCCGTCCAGCTCGCCGTCCTGGTCGACCGCGGCCACCGCGAGCTGCCGATCCGGGCCGACTACGTGGGCAAGAACCTCCCTACCTCGCTGCGCGAGGCCGTGCAGGTGCGCCTGTCCGACACCGACGGCGTGGACGCCGTCCTGGTCGGCGACCGCGACTACACCGCCCGCAGCTCGCAGGCCCTGGCCTCCCAGCCCACCGAACCGCACCTCCCGGAGTAGCCCGCGTGAAGCGCCACCTCGTCTCCGCCGCCGATCTCAGCCGCGACGACGCGCTGCTGATCCTGGACACCGCCGAGGAGCTGGCCCAGCTCTCCGGCCGGGCCGTCAAGAAGCTCCCCACGCTGCGCGGCCGCACCGTCGTCAACCTCTTCTTCGAGGACTCCACCCGCACCAAGACCTCCTTCGAGGTCGCCGAGAAGCGGCTCTCCGCCGACGTCATCAACTTCTCCGCCAAGGGCTCCTCGGTCTCCAAGGGCGAGAGCCTCAAGGACACCGCGCTGACCCTGCAGGCGATGGGCGCCGACGCGGTCGTCATCCGCCACCACGCCTCGGGCGCGCCGGCCCGGCTGGCCCAGTCCGACTGGCTGCACGGCAGCGTGATCAACGCCGGTGACGGCACCCACGAGCACCCCACCCAGGCGCTGCTCGACGCCTTCACCATGCGCCGCCACCTCAACGCCGGGCTGGGCAAGGACCTCGCCGGGCGCCGGGTGACCATCGTCGGCGACGTCCTGCACAGCCGGGTCGCCCGCTCCAACGTGCACCTGCTGACCACCCTCGGTGCCCAGGTCACCTTCGTCGCCCCGCCGACCCTGCTGCCGATCGGCATCCAGAACTGGCCCTGCGAGATCAGCTACGACCTCGACAGCGTGCTGCCCAAGACCGACGCGCTGATGATGCTGCGGGTGCAGCGCGAGCGGATGAACGCCGCGTTCTTCCCGACCGAGCGCGAGTACAGCCGCCGCTACGGCATGAACGGCATCCGGATGGCCCAGCTGCCCGAGCACGCCATCGTGATGCACCCCGGCCCGATGGTCCGCGGCATGGAGATCACCGCCGAGGTCGCCGACTCGCCGCGCTGCACCGTGGTCGAGCAGGTCGCCAACGGCGTCTCCGTCCGGATGGCCGTCCTCTACCTGCTGCTCGGTGGCGTCACCCTCGCCGACGCTGCCGCCGCCCCCCGCACCGACTCCGTGGAGACCGCCCAGTGACCAGCTACCTGATCCGCAACGCCAAGATCCTGGGCGGCGCCCCGCAGGACCTCCACCTCGCCGACGGTGTCATCAAGGCGATCGGCACCGGCCTCGCGGTCGAGGCGGACATCGAGATCGACGCCACCGGCATGATCGCCCTGCCCGGCCTGGTCGACCTGCACACCCACCTGCGCGAGCCCGGCCGCGAGGACGCCGAGACCGTGCTCACCGGCACCCAGGCCGCCGCGATGGGCGGCTTCACCGCCGTGCACGCGATGGCCAACACCACCCCGGTGGCCGACAGCGCCGGCGTGGTCGAGCAGGTCTGGCGGCTCGGCCAGGAGGCCGGCTACTGCGACGTCCAGCCGGTCGGCGCCGTCACCGTCGGCCTGGAGGGCAAGAAGCTCGCCGAGCTCGGCGCGATGCACGAGTCCGCCGCCTCCGTCCGGGTCTTCTCGGACGACGGCAAGTGCGTGGACGACGCGGTGCTGATGCGCCGCGCCCTGGAGTACGTCAAGGCCTTCGACGGTGTCGTCGCCCAGCACGCCCAGGAGCCGCGGCTGACCGAGGGCGCCCAGATGAACGAGGGCCAGGTCTCCGGCGAGCTCGGGCTCGGCGGCTGGCCGGCCGTCGCCGAGGAGTCGATCATCGCCCGCGACGTGCTGCTCGCCGCGCACGTCGGCTCCCGGCTGCACGTCTGCCACCTCTCCACGGCCGGCTCGGTCGAGATCGTCCGCTGGGCCAAGGCCAAGGGCTGGGACGTCACCGCCGAGGTCACCCCGCACCACCTGCTGCTCACCGACGAGCTGGTCCGCTCCTACGACCCGGTGTACAAGGTGAACCCGCCGCTGCGCACCGCCGAGGACGTCCAGGCGCTGCGCAAGGCGCTCGCCGACGGCACCATCGACGCCGTCGCCACCGACCACGCGCCGCACCCGGCCGAGGACAAGGACTGCGAGTGGGCCGTGGCCGCGATGGGCATGGTCGGCCTGGAGACCGCGCTGTCGGTCGTCCAGCAGACCATGGTCGACACCGGCCTGCTGAACTGGGAGGGCGTCGCGGACCGGATGTCGCACCGCCCGGCCCGGATCGGCCGTCTCACCGGGCACGGCCGGCCGATCTCGGCTGGTGAGCCCGCCAACCTGGTGCTGTTCGATCCCGCGTACCGTGGTGCCGTGAACCCGGACAGCTTCGCCACCCGCAGCCGCAACACCCCCTACAAGGGCATGGACCTGCCCGGACGGGTGCACGCCACCTTCCTGCGCGGTCGCGCCACCGTGCTGGCCGGTGAGCTGGCCGAGCAGGGCGGCCCGGCGTGACCGGCGCGACGATCCTGCTCGCCAGGGAGCAGGCGAAGGTCACCAACTGGCCCGGGTACATCGGCTGGACCATCGGACTGCTGATCATCATCGGCCTGGTCTACTGGCTGATGCGCCAGGGCTGGAACTGGCGGCGCACCCTGCAGTCCGGGATCCCGCCGCTGCCCGCGGTGCCGGCCCGCGCCGGCCGGACCATCCTGGAGACCAGCGGCCGGTACCACGGCACCACCACCGCCGGGAACTGGCTCGACCGGGTCGTCGCGCACGGCCTGGGCACCCGCAGCCGTGCCGACCTCACCCTCGGCGAGGACGGCCTGCTGGTGCAGCGCCCCGGCGACGTGGACTTCTGGATCCCGGCCGAGTTCCTGTCGGGTGCCCGGACGGACTCCGGGATCGCCGGCAAGGTCGTCCCCTCCGGGCTGCTCGTCGTCACCTGGACGCACGAGGGCACCGAGCTGGACTCCGGCTTCCGGGCCGACCATCCCGACGAGCACACCGCCTGGGTCGAGGCGATCACCCAGCTCGCAACACGTACGAAGACGAAGAAGACGGAAGAGGCCGCGCAATGACCGCACCTGCCCCCACCACGCAGCGCCAACGGCGGGAGCGCATCCCCGCCGTGCTCGTCCTGGAGGACGGCCGGACCTTCCGCGGCCAGGCCTACGGCGCCGTCGGCGAGACCTTCGGCGAGGCGGTCTTCAACACCGGCATGTCCGGCTACCAGGAGACCCTGACCGACCCGTCGTACCACCGCCAGGTGGTCGCGATGACCGCCCCGCAGATCGGCAACACCGGCTGGAACGACGAGGACGACGAGTCCCAGCAGATCTGGGTCGCCGGCTACATCGTGCGCGACCCCGCCCGGGTGGCGTCCAACTGGCGCTCCCGCCGCTCGCTGGACGACGAGCTGGTCCGCCAGGGCATCGTCGGCATCAGCGGCATCGACACCCGCGCGCTGACCCGCCACCTGCGCGAGCGCGGCGCGATGCGCTGCGGCATCTTCTCCGGCGAGGCGGTGGCCGACCCGGCCGCCCTGCTCGCCCGGGTGCAGCAGTCGCCCGAGATGAAGGGCGCCGACCTGTGCGCCGAGGTGGCCACCACCGAGCCGTACGTCGTGCCCGCGATCGGTGAGAAGCGGTTCACCGTCGCCGCGCTGGACCTCGGCATCAAGGCGATGACCCCGCAGCGGATGGCCGAGCGCGGCATCGAGGTGCACGTGCTGCCGGCCAACTCCACCCTGGAGGACGTCTACGCCGTCAACCCGGACGGCGTCTTCTTCTCCAACGGCCCGGGCGACCCGGCCACCGCCGACCACCAGGTCGCCGTGGCGCAGGGCGTGCTGGAGCGCAAGACCCCGTTCTTCGGGATCTGCTTCGGCAACCAGATCCTCGGCCGCGCCCTGGGCTTCGGCACCTACAAGCTCAAGTACGGCCACCGCGGCATCAACCAGCCGGTGCAGGACCGCACCACCGGCAAGGTCGAGGTGACCGCCCACAACCACGGCTTCGCCGTGAACGCGCCGCTGGACAAGGTGAGCGACACCCCCTACGGGCGGGTCGAGGTCTCCCACGTCTGCCTCAACGACGACGTGGTCGAGGGCCTGCAGGCGCTCGACGTGCCCGCCTTCAGCGTGCAGTACCACCCCGAAGCGGCCGCCGGCCCGCACGACGCCGCCTACCTGTTCGACCGCTTCGTGAAGCTCATGGAGGGCCAGCGTGCCTAAGCGCACTGACATCAAGTCCGTCCTGGTGATCGGCTCCGGTCCGATCGTCATCGGCCAGGCCGCCGAGTTCGACTACTCGGGCACGCAGGCCTGCCGCGTTCTCAAGGCCGAGGGCCTTCGGGTCGTGCTGGTCAACTCCAACCCGGCCACGATCATGACCGACCCGGAGATCGCCGACGCCACCTACGTCGAGCCGATCACCCCGGAGTTCGTCGAGAAGATCATCGCCAAGGAGCGCCCCGACGCGCTGCTGCCGACCCTGGGCGGCCAGACCGCGCTGAACACCGCGATCTCGCTGCACAAGGCGGGCACGCTGGAGAAGTACGGCGTCGAGCTGATCGGCGCCGACGTCGAGGCGATCAACAAGGGCGAGGACCGCGACCTGTTCAAGGGCGTCGTCGAGGCCGTCAACGCCAAGATCGGCCACGGCGAGTCCGCCCGCTCGGTCATCTGCCACACCATGGACGAGGTGCTGGCCGGCGTCGACACGCTCGGCGGCTACCCGGTCGTGGTGCGCCCCTCCTTCACCATGGGCGGCGCCGGCTCCGGCTTCGCCCACAACGAGGAGGACCTGCGCCGGATCGCCGGCCAGGGCCTGGCCCTCTCGCCGACCACCGAGGTGCTCCTGGAGGAGTCCATCCTCGGCTGGAAGGAGTACGAGCTGGAGCTGATGCGCGACCGGAACGACAACGTCGTGGTCGTCTGCTCCATCGAGAACTTCGACCCGATGGGCGTGCACACCGGTGACTCGATCACCGTCGCCCCGGCGATGACCCTCACCGACCGCGAGTACCAGATCCTGCGCGATGTCGGCATCGCCGTCATCCGCGAGGTCGGCGTCGACACCGGCGGCTGCAACATCCAGTTCGCCGTCAACCCCGTCGACGGCCGGGTCATCGTCATCGAGATGAACCCGCGCGTCTCCCGCTCCTCGGCGCTCGCCTCCAAGGCCACCGGCTTCCCGATCGCCAAGATCGCCGCCAAGCTGGCCGTCGGCTACACCCTGGACGAGATCCCCAACGACATCACCGAGGAGACCCCGGCCTCCTTCGAGCCGACCCTCGACTACGTCGTGGTCAAGGTGCCGCGGTTCGCGTTCGAGAAGTTCCCGAGCGCCGACGCGACGCTGACCACCACCATGAAGTCCGTCGGCGAGGGCATGGCCCTCGGCCGCAACTTCCCCGAGGCGCTGCAGAAGGCGCTGCGCTCGCTGGAGAAGAAGGGCTCCCAGTTCAGCTGGATCACCCCGGTCGGCGACAAGGCGGAGCTGCTGGTCAAGGCCGCCGTGCCGACCGACGGCCGGATCAACACCGTGATGGACGCCATCCGGGCCGGCGCCACCCCGGAGGAGGTGTTCGAGTCCACCAAGATCGACCCGTGGTTCGTCGACCAGCTCTTCCTGCTCGACGAGATCGCCGGCGAGCTGGCCGAGGCCGCCGAGCTCACCCCCGAGCTGCTGCGCCACGCCAAGCGGCACGGCTTCTCGGACCAGCAGATCGGCGAGATCCGCGGCCTGCGCTCCGACGTGGTCCGCGAGGTGCGCCACGCGCTCGGCATCCGCCCGGTGTTCAAGACCGTCGACACCTGCGCCGCCGAGTTCGCCGCCAAGACCCCGTACTTCTACTCGTCCTACGACGAGGAGAACGAGGTCGCCCCGCGCACCAAGCCGGCCGTGATCATCCTCGGCTCCGGCCCGAACCGCATCGGCCAGGGCATCGAGTTCGACTACTCCTGCGTCCACGCCTCCTTCGCGCTGGCCGACGCCGGGTACGAGACCGTGATGGTCAACTGCAACCCGGAGACCGTCTCCACCGACTACGACACCTCCGACCGGCTCTACTTCGAGCCGCTCACCCTGGAGGACGTGCTGGAGATCGTCCACGCCGAGCAGCAGGCCGGCCCGCTGGCCGGTGTGATCGTCCAGCTCGGCGGCCAGACCCCGCTCGGCCTGGCCCAGGCGCTCAAGGACAACGGCGTGCCGATCGTCGGCACCCAGCCCGAGGCGATCGACCTCGCCGAGGAGCGCGGCGCCTTCGGCCGCGTGCTGCGCGACGCCGGGCTGCCCGCCCCCAAGCACGGCACCGCCTTCTCCTTCGCGGAGGCCAAGGCGATCGCGGACGAGATCGGCTACCCCGTCCTGGCCCGCCCGTCCTACGTGCTCGGCGGCCGCGGCATGGAGATCGTCTACGACGAGGCCTCGCTCGCCTCCTACCTGGAGCGGCACGCCGGTCTGATCTCCGAGCACCCGGTGCTGATCGACCGCTTCCTGGACGACGCGGTGGAGATCGACGTCGACGCGCTCTACGACGGCACCGAGCTCTACCTCGGCGGCGTCATGGAGCACATCGAGGAGGCCGGCATCCACTCCGGCGACTCCGCCTGCGCGCTGCCCCCGATCACCCTCGGCGGCTACGACATCAAGCGCCTGCGCACCTCCACCGAGGCCATCGCGCGCGGTGTCGGCGTCCGCGGCCTGATCAACATCCAGTTCGCGCTGGCCGGGGACATCCTCTACGTGCTGGAGGCCAACCCGCGCGCCTCCCGCACCGTCCCGTTCACCTCCAAGGCGACCGCGGTGCCGCTGGCCAAGGCCGCCGCCCGGATCTCGCTCGGCGCCACCATCGCCGAGCTGCGCGCCGAGGGCGTGCTCCCGGCCGAGGGCGACGGCGGCACGCTGCCCGCCGACTGCCCGATCTCGGTCAAGGAGGCCGTGATGCCGTGGAGCCGCTTCCGCGACATCCACGGCCGCGGGGTGGACACCGTGCTCGGCCCGGAGATGCGCTCGACCGGTGAGGTCATGGGCATCGACAAGGTCTTCGGCACCGCCTACGCCAAGGCCCAGTCCGGCGCGTACGGCGCGCTGCCGACCAAGGGCAAGGTCTTCGTCTCGGTCGCCAACCGCGACAAGCGCAACCTGGTCTTCCCGGCCCGGGCGCTGGTCGGCCTCGGCTTCGAGGTGCTCGCCACCGCCGGCACCGCCGAGGTGCTCCAGCGCGGCGGCATCCCGTCCACGCTGGTGCGCAAGCACAGCGAGGGCGAGGGCCCGAACGGCGAGAAGACCATCGTCCAGCTGATCCACGACGGCGAGGTCGACCTCATCATCAACACGCCGTACGGCACCGGCGGTCGCCTCGACGGCTACGAGATCCGCACCGCGGCCGTCTCGCGCGGGGTCCCGTGCCTGACCACCGTCCAGGCGATGGGCGCGGCCGTCCAGGGCATGGACGCGCAGCTGCGCGACGAGGTCGGGGTGATGTCGCTCCAGGAGCACGCCGAGCTGATCAACGCCGGCCGCAGCAAGTAGCACCACCGCAGTGGGGGGCACCGGAGCCAGATGGGTGCCCCCCACTTCCATGCCCGTCGCCCGCCACCACCCTGCCTGCGACGGGCTGCGTCCGCGCCCTGAATTCCGCTACCTGCCCTCGGAGTTGAAACCACCTTGTACAAGCTCCTGTTCGACCTCGTCTTCAAGAAGATGGACCCGGAGAAGGCGCACCACCTCGCCTTCTTCTGGATCCGGCTCGCCTCCTCGGTGCCCGGGCTGCGCACCCTGGTGCGGCTGGTCCTCGCCCCGCGTGACCGGGCGCTGCACACCAGGGCCCTCGGCCTCGACCTGCCCGGCCCGTTCGGGCTCGCGGCCGGCTTCGACAAGAACGGCGTCGGCATCGACGGCCTGGCGATGCTCGGCTTCGACTACGTCGAGATCGGCACCATCACCGGCGAGCCCCAGCCCGGCAACCCGGCGCCCCGGCTGTTCCGCCTGGTCGAGGACCGCGCGCTGATCAACCGGATGGGCTTCAACAACCAGGGCTCGGCCCGGGTCGCCGCCCGGCTGGCCGCCCGCCCGCACACCAGCTCCACCCCGGTGATCGGCGTCAACATCGGCAAGACCAAGGTGGTCGAGGAGGCCGACGCCGTCGCCGACTACGTCAAGTCCACCGAGCGGCTGGCCAAGTACGCCGACTACCTGGTGGTCAACGTCAGCTCGCCGAACACCCCCGGGCTGCGCAACCTGCAGGCCGTCGACCACCTGCGCCCGCTGCTGGCCGCCGTCCGTGAGGCCGCCGACCGCACCACCGCGCACCACGTGCCGCTGCTGGTCAAGATCGCCCCCGACCTGGCCGACGAGGACATCGACGAGGTCGCCGACCTCGCCCTGGAGCTGGGCCTGGACGGCATCATCGCCACCAACACCACGATCGGCCGCGAGGGCCTGCGGGCCGACGCCCAGCGGGTCGCGGAGATCGGCATGGGCGGCCTGTCCGGCGCCCCGCTCAAGGCCCGCGCCCTGGAGGTGCTGCAGCGGCTGCGCGCCCGCACCGGGGGCCGGCTGACGCTGGTCTCGGTGGGCGGCGTGGAGACCGCCGAGGACGCCTGGCAGCGGATCATCCACGGCGCCGACCTGGTCCAGGGCTACAGCGCCTTCATCTACGAGGGCCCGTTCTGGTGCCGCAGGATCCACAAGGGCCTCTCCACCCGGGTCCGCGCGGCCGGCTTCCGGGACCTCGCGGCGGCCGTCGGCAGCGCCGTCCGCAGCTCGTGACCCCCTTCATCGCTTCCGGCCCGACCGGTTCCGGAAAGTCTGGAAAGGACGACATGACCCTCGCCCCGTTCGGCGCCCGGCTGCGCCAGGCCCTCGACACCCGTGGCCAGCTCTGCGTCGGCATCGACCCGCACGCCTCCCTGCTCGCCGCCTGGGGGCTCGGCGACGACCTCGCCGGGCTGGAGACCTTCAGCCGCACCGTGGTCGAGGCGCTGGCCGACCGGGTGGCCGTGCTCAAGCCGCAGGCCGCCTTCTTCGAACGCTTCGGCAGCAAGGGCGTCGCGGTGCTGGAGAAGAGCGTGGCGGAGGCCCGGGCGGCCGGTGCGCTGGTCCTGATGGACGCCAAGCGCGGCGACATCGGCTCCACCATGGCCGCCTACGCGGAGGCCTTCCTGTCGCCCGCCAGCCCCCTGTTCTCGGACGCCGTGACGGTCAGCCCGTACCTGGGCTTCGGCTCGCTGCGCCCGGCCCTGGACCTGGCCCGGAAGCAGGGCTGCGGGGTGTTCGCACTGGCGCTCACCTCCAACCCGGAGGGCGCCGAGGTGCAGCGCGCGGTCGGTGCGGACGGCGAGCCGGTCGCGGCGGCGGTGCTGCGGCAGCTGGCGGCCGAGAACGCGGACGCCGCGCCGCTGGGCTCCTTCGGCGCGGTGGTCGGCGCGACGCTGGCCGACGCGGGCGTGGAGCTGGCCATCAACGGCCCGCTGCTGGCCCCCGGGATCGGCGCCCAGGGCGCGACCATGGCGGACCTGCCGCGGGTGTTCGGCGCCTCGGTGATCAACGTGGTGCCGAGCGTCAGCCGGGACGTGCTCAAGCACGGCCCCTCGGTGGCCGCGCTGCGGGACGCGGCGGACCGCTTCGTGGGCGAGTTCGCGGACGCCGTCAAGTAGCGGACAGTGGCCGGTGCGTGACGGGAGCCGTTCGCCGGGTAGCCGGACGGTGACCGTCCGCAGTGTCCGCAGGACGGCGGGGCGGCACCGGAGTTGACGTGAGCGCCGTCACATCGACCCTGTCAAAGTTTCGCAATCGCGGTCATTTTGCCCCGGAAAGTCCTGGTCGGCCTTGGCTGACCAGGACTTTTCGTGTTCTTTTCCTGACGTGGCGCCGCAATGCGGGTAGTGTCCGGCGATAGGTCATCGGCGAGTTGCGAAACCTGTAGCTCCCGCAGGTCAGGGCCCTGTGGTTCCCCATTGGGCTCCCATTGCGGACGGTGTCCTCGGTACCGAACCAGTCATAGCTCAATCCCTTCCTTCCACACCCTGAGGTGAACGGCGTGGCTCTTCCGCCCCTTACCCCTGAACAGCGCACCGCCGCGCTCGCCAAGGCCGCCGAGGCTCGCCGGGAGCGCGCCGAGGTCAAGAACCGGCTCAAGCACTCCGGCGCCTCCCTGCACGAGGTGATCAAGGCCGGCAAGAACGACAACGACGTCATCGGCAAGATGAAGGTCTCGGCCCTGCTCGAGTCCCTTCCGGGCGTCGGCAAGGTCCGTGCCAAGCAGATCATGGAGCGCCTCGGCATCAGCGAGAGCCGGCGGGTCCGCGGCCTCGGCACGAACCAGATCGCCTCCCTGGAGCGGGAGTTCGGCGGTGGCGCCGCCTGACCGTGCCCCCGTGGTCCCGGGATCGTCCGCGATCCGGGATAATCGGTGCATGAGTGAGCGTCCGCGGCTGACCGTGCTCTCCGGCCCTTCGGGGGTCGGCAAGAGCACGGTCGTCGCTCATATGAGGAAGATGTACCCCGAGGTCTGGCTCTCGGTGTCGGCGACGACCCGCCACCCGAGGCCGGGCGAGAAGAACGGGGTCCAGTACCACTTCGTCGACAACGACGAGTTCGACAAGCTGATCGCCAACGGTGAGCTGCTGGAGTGGGCCGAGTTCGCCGGGAACCGCTACGGCACCCCGCGCGCGGCGGTGCTGGAGAAGCTGGAGCGCGGCGAGCCCGTCCTGCTGGAGATCGATCTCCAGGGTGCCCGTCAGGTGCGCGAGTCGATGCCGGAGGCCCAGCTGGTCTTCCTGGCCCCGCCGAGCTGGGACGAGCTGGTCCGCCGGCTGACCGGCCGGGGCACCGAGCCGCAGGACGTGATCGAGAAGCGGCTGGAGGCGGCCAAGGTCGAGCTCGCGGCCGAGCCCGAGTTCGACACGACGCTTGTCAACACCTCCGTCGAGCAGGTGGCGGCCGAACTGCTAGCCTTGCTCGGTGTAGCCTGACCTGTCTGTCTTTTCCACCCTTTCGGAAGGTTTTAGCGTGTCCTCTTCCATGACCGCGCCCGAGGGCATCATCAACCCGCCGATCGACGAGCTGCTTGAGGCCACCGACTCGAAGTACAGCCTCGTGATCTACGCCGCCAAGCGCGCGCGCCAGATCAACGCGTACTACTCCCAGCTCGGCGAGGGCCTGCTGGAGTACGTCGGCCCGCTGGTCGACACCCACGTGCACGAGAAGCCGCTGTCGATCGCGCTGCGCGAGATCAACGCGGGCATGCTGACCGCCGAGGCGATCGAGGCTGCCTGAGGCAGTCCCGTCCCTTTCCCGGAGGGCCCGGCGGAATCGTTTCCGCCGGGCCCTCCGGCGTCTTCGCCGGCGGTGGGGCCGGGCGCTGCGGGGTGGGGCACCGTGCGGGTGGCAGCTGAGGGGCCGTAGGGTGAGCGGGTCCCAGATCCTGAGAAAGGTCGTCGGTACATGAGCGCGAACGCGGACGCGGACGCTCCTCGCGTCGTCCTCGGCGTCAGCGGCGGGATCGCCGCCTACAAGGCCTGCGAGCTGCTGCGCCGGTTCGCCGAGTCCGGCCACCAGGTCACCGTGGTACCGACCGCCGCGGCGCTGCACTTCGTCGGCGAGGCCACCTGGGCCGCGCTGTCCGGCCGCCCGGCCGCCACCGAGACCTGGGAGCGCGTGCACGAGGTGCCGCACGTGCGGATCGGGCAGCAGGCCGACCTGGTGGTGGTCGCCCCCGCCACCGCCGACCTGATCGCCAAGGCCGCCCACGGGCTCGCCGACGACCTGCTGACCAACACCCTGCTCACCGCCCGCTGCCCGGTCGTGCTGGCGCCCGCCATGCACACCGAGATGTGGGAGCACCCCGCCACCCGGGACAACGTCGCCACCCTGCGCCGCCGGGGCGTGATCGTGCTGGAGCCGGCCGTCGGGCGGCTGACCGGCAAGGACACCGGCAAGGGCCGGCTGCCCGAGCCGTCCGCGATCTTCGACGCCTGCCGGGCCGTGCTGCGCCGCGGCGGGGCGGTGCCGACCGACCTGGCCGGTCGGCACGTGGTGGTCTCGGCCGGCGGCACCCGGGAGCCGCTGGACCCGGTGCGCTACCTGGGCAACCGCTCCTCCGGCAAGCAGGGCTACGCGCTCGCCGTCACCGCCGCGGCGCGCGGTGCCCGGGTGACTCTGGTCTCGGCCAACGCCGAGCTGCCCGACCCGGCCGGGGTGGACGTGGTGCACGTCGGGACGGCCCTGGAGCTGCGCGAGGCGGCGCTGAAGGCGGCCGAGGACGCGGACGCCGTGGTGATGGCCGCGGCCGTGGCGGACTTCCGGCCCGCCGAGTACGCCACCGGCAAGATCAAGAAGGTCGAGGGGGTCGAACCGGCGCCGGTCGCCCTCGTCCGCAACCCGGACGTCCTGGCCGAGTTGTCGGCCCACCGCCCCCGTTCGGGCCAACTGGTCGTGGGTTTCGCGGCGGAGACCGACGACGTGCTCGCCAACGGCCGCGCCAAGCTCGCCCGCAAGGGCTGTGACCTGCTGGTCGTCAACGAGGTGGGCAACGGAAAGGCT
Organism: Kitasatospora sp. NPDC058190; assembly: GCF_042883685.1. NCBI lineage: Bacteria > Bacillati > Actinomycetota > Actinomycetes > Kitasatosporales > Streptomycetaceae > Kitasatospora > Kitasatospora sp. NPDC058190. The sequence continues at coordinate 22,934 of NZ_JBHVVI010000066.1, read as the reverse complement.
TTCGGGACGGACGTCAACGAGGCCGTCGTCCTGGGCTCGGACGGCAGCGAGACGCCGATCCCGGTGGGCCCGAAGGAGGCCCTGGCGGACGTGGTCTGGGACCTGGTCGCGGAGCGTCTGGGGCCGATCGGAGACTGATCGAGCAGCGCTCGGATGTGGTCTTGATTTTTGGAACTGGGTCACGTTCGACGGAACCAGACCGTTACACTCCAGGAATCAAGTCTTTCCGGATGTCCCCGGTTCGCCGGGGGCCTTCAGTCAGCAGCCGCTGCAACCCCAGGGAGCGCTGTGTCTCGCCGCCTGTTCACCTCGGAGTCCGTGACCGAGGGACACCCCGACAAGATCGCTGACCAGATCAGCGACACGATCCTTGACGCTCTCCTCCGGGAGGACCCGACGTCCCGGGTCGCCGTGGAGACGCTCATCACCACCGGCCAGGTGCACGTGGCCGGCGAGGTGACGACCAAGGCGTACGCGCCGATCGCCCAGCTCGTCCGGGACAAGATCCTGGAGATCGGCTACGACAGCTCCAAGAAGGGCTTCGACGGCGCCTCCTGCGGCGTCTCGGTGTCCATCGGCGCCCAGTCGCCCGACATCGCGCAGGGCGTCGACACCGCGTACGAGGCCCGGGTCGAGGGCGATGAGGACGACCTGGACAAGCAGGGTGCCGGCGACCAGGGCCTGATGTTCGGCTACGCGTCCGACGAGACGCCCGAGCTGATGCCGCTGCCGATCACCCTGGCGCACCGGCTCTCCCGCCGTCTGACCGAGGTCCGCAAGAACGGGACCATCCCGTACCTGCGCCCCGACGGCAAGACCCAGGTCACCATCGAGTACGACGGCGACAAGGCCGTCCGCCTCGACACCGTGGTCGTCTCGACCCAGCACGCCAGTGACATCGACCTGGAGTCGCTGCTCACCCCGGACATCCGCGAGTTCGTCGTGGAGCCGGAGCTGAAGGCGCTGGCCGACCAGGGCATCAAGCTGGTCACCGACGGTTACCGCCTGCTGGTCAACCCGACCGGCCGCTTCGAGATCGGCGGCCCGATGGGCGACGCCGGCCTGACCGGCCGCAAGATCATCATCGACACCTACGGCGGCATGGCCCGCCACGGCGGCGGCGCCTTCTCCGGCAAGGACCCGTCCAAGGTGGACCGCTCGGCCGCCTACGCGATGCGCTGGGTCGCCAAGAACATCGTCGCCGCGGGCCTGGCCCGCCGCGCCGAGGTGCAGGTCGCGTACGCGATCGGCAAGGCCGAGCCGGTCGGCCTGTTCGTCGAGACCTTCGGCACCGAGACCGTGCCGGTGCTGGACATCCAGAAGGCCGTCTCCGAGGTCTTCGACCTGCGTCCGGCCGCGATCATCCGCGACCTGGACCTGCTGCGGCCCATCTACGCCCAGACCGCCGCCTACGGCCACTTCGGCCGCGAGCTGCCGGACTTCACCTGGGAGCGCACCGACCGGGTGGACGCCCTGAAGGCCGCCGTCCAGGCCTGACCCGTCGCCCGAAGCGGCGCCCACCCCGCACCGGGGTGGGCGCCGCTTTGTGCGTCCTGTCGGTGCGACCTGGTAGTACTTGGGAACGATGAGCAGCACAGGGGAGAACGGGGCCGCCGAGCCGGAGCAGCTGGCGTTCATCCGGGAGACGGTCAAGCGGGCCAAACCCCGGACGTGGAAGGGCGCCAAGCGGGCCGAGCACCTGCCGGTGGCCCGGGTCGTGGTGGACAAGGGCGTGCTCACCATCGACAAGCTCTTCGACTACGAGGTCCCGGCCACCATGGCCGAGGAGGCCCAGCCGGGCGTCCGGGTGCGGGTGCGCTTCGGGGCTCGGGTGGTCAAGGGCCAGCGCGAGGGCGGCGAACTGCACGACGGGTTCATCGTCGCCCGGTTGGAGAAGAGCGACTTCGCCGGTCCGCTCGCGCCGCTCGCCCAGGTGCTCTCGCCCGAGCCGGTGCTCTCCCCGCCGCTGCTGCGGCTGTGCCGCACCGTCGCCGACCGCTACGCCGGGACGCTGGCCGACGTGCTGCAACTGGCCGTGCCGCCCCGGCACGCCAAGGCCGAGGCCGAGCCCTCGCCGCCGCCGCCAGCGCGCCCCCGGCCCCCGGCGCCGGGCGGCTGGCAGCGCTACCCGGCCGGCCCCGACTTCCTGTCCTCGCTGGCCGGCGGCGGTTCGCCGCGCGCGGTGTGGGCGGCGCTGCCGGGGCCCGGCTGGCCGTACGAGATCGCCCGGGCGGTGGCGGCGACCCTGGCGGGCGGGCGCGGCGCACTGGTGGTGCTGCCGGACCGGCGGTCGGTGGCCCGGGTGGACCAGGCGCTCACCGAGCTGCTCGGGCCCGGGATGCACATGGCGCTGGAGGCCGAGCTCGGCCCGCGCGAGCGCTACCGGCGCTGGCTCGCGGTCAGCCGCGGCTCGGTGCACGCCGCGATCGGCACCCGGGCCACGATGTTCGCACCGGTGCGCGACCTCGGGCTGGTGGTGGTCTGGTCCGACGGCGACGGCAGCCACAGCGACCCGCGCGCCCCGCATCCGCACGTCCGCGAGGTCGCGCTGCTGCGCGCGGCCGAGGAGGGCGCGGCGGTGCTGCTCGGCGGGCACGCGGTGACCGTGGAGGGCGCGCAGCTGGTCAGCACCGGCTGGGCGCGGCCGCTGGTCGCGGACCGGGAGACGGTGCGGCAGGTCGCGCCGAGGGTGCGCACCGTCACCGACCAGGACCAGCACCGGGACGCCGCCGCGCAGGCCGCCCGGCTGCCCTCGGTGGCCTGGGAGGCCGCCCGGGAGTCGCTGGCGGCCGGGCATCCGGTGCTCATCCAGGTGCCCCGGCGCGGCTACGTGCCCCGGTTGGCCTGTGGACGCTGCCGCACCCCCGCCCGCTGTCGGCGCTGCGAGGGGCCGCTGGAGGCGCCCTCGGCGGACGCCTCCCTGCAGTGCGGTTGGTGTGGGGAGGCGGAGGGCGACTGGCACTGCCCGGAGTGCGGCTCCTTCCGGCTGCGGGCGCAGGTGGTCGGTGCCCGCCGTACGGCGGAGGAGCTGGGCAAGGCGTTCCCGCGGATCCCGGTGCGGACCTCGGGGCGGGAGGCGGTGCTGGCCACCGTGCCGGACGAGCCCTCGCTGGTGATCTCCACGCCGGGCGCCGAGCCGGTGGTCGAGGGCGGGGCCGGGTACGGGGCCGTGCTGCTGCTGGACGGCTGGGCGCTGCTGAGCCGACCGGACCTGCGGGCCGGGGAGGAGACGCTGCGGCTCTGGCTGGCGGCGGCCGCACTGGCCCGGCCCGCGACGGAGGGCGGGACGGTGGTGGTGGTCGCCGAGCCGTCGGCCCGTCCGGTGCAGGCGCTGGTGCGCTGGGACCCGCTGGGGCACGCCGGGCTGGAGCGGGACGAGCGGGCGCAGCTGCACTTCCCGCCGGTGTCCCGGATGGCCTCGGTGAGCGGCAGCCCGGCGGCGGTCGCCGACCTGTTGAACCTGATCCGGCTGCCGGAGGGGGCGGACGTGCTCGGGCCGGTGCCGGTGCCCGCCCTGCGGGGGGAGGAGCAGGAGCGCGCGCTGCTGCGGGTGGCGCCCGGCCAGGGGTCCGCGCTGGCGGCGGCGCTCAAGGCGGCGCAGATCGCCCGGATCGCGCTGCGGACGGCGGAGCCGGTGCGGGTGCGGGTGGATCCGACGGACATCGGGTAGGGCCTGTCCTCGAACTCGCGTCGTCCGCCCCGCGGGCGGGAGTTCGACGACAGGCCCTGCGCCGGATGGGGCGGGGTGAGTGGGCCACCCCGCCCCGGGTGGCCCGGTGGTGCGGGGTCGGTCAGCCGCGCAGGGGGATGCCGGTGCGGTCGGCCTGCGGGCGGTCGATGCCGCTGCCGCGGTCGACGGGGGTGCGGTCGATGGGCGTGCGGTCCACGGGGGTGCGCTCGATCGGGGCGCGGTCCAGGGCGGTGCGGTCCAGGCCGCCCTGGCGGGCGGCGGGGACGGTGGCAGCCAGGCCGCCGCGTTCGGCGGGGGCGGGCAGGTCCTCGGAGCGGTCCGGGCGGCTCGGGCCCGGGACGGCGCCGCTGGCGGCGAGGAGTTCGCTGGTCGGGCGGCGCATGCCGTAGCGGCGGTGCACGGCCTGCTTGGTGACCCCGAGGGCGGAGCCCACCGAGTCCCAGGAGAAGCCCAGCGCCCGGTCGAACTCGACCGCCGCTGCGACCAGGGTCTCCACGCTCTCCCGCAGTTCCTGGGCCAGGCGCACGGTCGGCGCGGGCGCGCGTCCGTACACCACGAAACCGGCCGAGGTGCTGGGTCGGCGCGGTCGGTAGACGTTGCCCAGTTGGGCGGTGAGCGTCCGCAGCGCGTCGACCTGGCGCCTCACCCGCTCGATGTCCCGCACCAGCAGGTGCAGGCTCGCCCGCGCCCGGGCGTCGTGGTTGATCTGCTCGGCCATGGCCTACGCGCCACCTTCCGTACGGCTCAGCTCGGCCGGGGCGCGGTGTCCCGTGCGCCCGGCCCTGGTCAATCTCTCTTGACCAACGCCGAAGCGGGGGCCGGGGTAACGCGGCTCGGCAGACTCGGGATATGCCGCATACCGGTGCGGCTGTCCAAGGACGGCCCGACAGATTCCCCGGGCGGTTTAAGAACGGCTCCATATTTTATAGGCGAACGTAGTCATCAATAGTTGTGTATGGTGATTACGTGAAGCTCGCAGACTGGGCGCGCCAGCAGGGCGTGACGTATCAGACCGCTTGGCGGTGGGTGAAGGACGGCAAGATGCCGGTCCCCGTGCGGCAGGCCCCGTCTGGTACGTGGATCGTGGAGGAGGCTCCGGCGGCTACCGGCCGCGTGGTCGCGTACTGCCGTGTCTCCTCCGCCGACCGGAAATCGGACCTTGACCGACAGGTCGCCCGCGTCGTTACTGGAGCAAACGCTCAGGGTCTCGCAGTGGCCGAGGTGGTGACGGAAATCGGTTCCGGCCTGAACGGCAAGCGCCGCAAGCTGCACCGCGTCCTTGCCGACCCGGGCGCGGCCGTGATCGTGGTCGAGCACCGTGACCGGCTGGCCCGCTTCGGCGTGGAGAACCTGCAAGCAGCGCTCGCCGCGACCGGCCGCCGCCTGATCGTCCTCGACCCTGAGGAATCCACGGACGGCCTGGTCAAGGACATGGCCGACGTACTGACGTCGATGTGCGCCCGGCTGTACGGACAGCGGGCGGCGAAGAGCCGGGCCGAACGGGCGCTGGCCGCCGCCACCGGTGAGGAGCCGTCTGCGTGAAGAAGTTCGAGCCGCAACCGGGGTTCGTGGTCCAGGCGTTCCGTTTCGCGCTGGACCCGAACGCTACGCAGGAGGCGGCCCTGTGGTCGCACTGCGGCGCGGCTCGGGCTGCCTACAACTGGGCCGTGGGCTGGGTTGAGGCGTCGTGGTGGCAGCGGAAGGCGGAGGAGTCCTACGGAATCCCCGAGGCGGATCTGACCGAGTGGCGGCCGTGGTCGCTCCCGAAGCTGCGGAAGATGTTCAACGAGGTCAAGAAGACCGATCCGCGTTTCTGTGGCTGGTGGGAGGAGAACTCGAAGGAGGCGTACTCCACGGGCCTGGCCAACGCGGCTGCCGCGTTCGACAACTACGCCGAGTCCCAGCGCGGTGAGCGCAAGGGCAAGACGGTGGGAATGCCGCGGTTCACGTCCAACAAGCTCCTCAAGCGGCTCTCTCGTCGAGTCTCCCGCCGTCAAGGACCGGCCGTCTACGACCCGGTGACCGGCAGGACGACCCGGCGTGAGCCGTCCAAGCGGTGGCTCAAGGCGAACGAAGACCGCAACAAGGTGCACCACCGCGTGGCCGACCTGCGTACGGATGCCCTGCACAAGCTCACCAGCGGCATCACCGCCGAGTACGTAACGGTGGTGGTCGAAGACCTCAACGTGGCCGGGATGCTCCGCAATCGCCGACTGGCCCGCAAGATCCAAGATGCCGGGTTCGGCGAGATTCGCCGCCAGATCACCGACAAGGCCGGATGGACCGGCGGAACAACGATCGTCGCGAACCGCTGGTACCCGTCGTCCAAGACCTGCTCCAACTGCGGCGTAGTGAAAGCCAAGCTGTCGCTGCACGTCCGAGTATTCACCTGCGATGCCTGCGGCCTGGTCATCGACCGGGACGAGAACGCCGCAACCAACCTCGCCGCCCTCGCGGCGGCCAGCACTACGGGTACCGGACTGGCCGGAGACCCGGACGCGCGAGCGTCGAAACCGCGTGGAGCCGACCAGAAGACCCGCGCCACCCGCACCCGTCGCACGATGGATGCGGGGCGGGCAGGTGGCGCAGTACCGCAGCAGCGGAAGGAAACGCGAGACCGTCATCAGGACACCCAAGCCTCACGCTTTGGTGGCACCGTTACGGACCTTCCGGGCGGAAACGTCCGGATTGCTGAGGCCTGACCATGGAGTCAGCAACGGTTGCATAGACTTGCGGTGAACCAGCCGTTGCCCGTAGCCCGTGCCCTTACGGACAGGAGCCCGCACCCCGTGGCGATCCAGCCGATCCGTCTCTTCGGAGACCCCGTCCTGCGGGCCACCGCCCAGCCGGTGACCACGTTCGACAAGGAACTGCGCAACCTGGTCCGCGATCTCACCGACACCATGCTGGAGGCCCCCGGCGCCGGCCTGGCCGCGCCCCAACTCGGGGTCTCGCTACGGGTGTTCACGTACCACGTGGACGGCGTCACCGGGCACCTGATCAACCCGGACCTGTCGCTGAGCGAGGAGGAGCAGGACGGCCCCGAGGGCTGCCTCTCGCTGCCCGGTCTGCGCTACGACACCAAGCGGGCGTACGGCGTGGTGGCCAAGGGCTTCACCATGTACGGCGACCCGGTCACGCTGGAGGGCACCCAGCTGCTCGCCCGGTGCATCCAGCACGAGACCGACCACCTGGACGGCATCATCTTCATCGACCGGCTCGACCGGGAGCAGCGCAAGGCCGCGCTGAAGGCGATCCGGGAGACGGACTGGGGCGGCGGGCCGGCGCCGGTCGTCAAGGTCTCGCCGCACAGCACCTTCGGCGCTGCCCGCTGATCTCGTTGGCTTCCTGAACCTCCTTTTACAGAAAGGCACTTGATGCGACTCGTGTTCGCCGGCACCCCCGAGGTCGCCGTCCCCGCCCTGGAGGCGCTGCTCGCCTCCGACCGGCACGAGGTCGTCGCGGTGGTCACCCGCCCCGACGCCCCGGCCGGGCGCGGCCGCAAGCTGGTCGCCAGCCCCGTCGCCCAGCGTGCCGAGGAGGCCGGGATCGAGGTCCTCAAGCCGGCGAAGCCCAGCGACCCGGAGTTCGTCGCCCGGCTCACCGAACTCGCCCCCGACTGCTGCCCGGTGGTCGCCTACGGTGCGCTGCTGCGGCCCGGCACCCTGGAGATCCCCAAGCACGGCTGGGTCAACCTGCACTTCTCGCTGCTGCCCGCCTGGCGCGGCGCGGCCCCGGTGCAGCACTCGGTGCTGGCCGGCGACGAGGTCACCGGCGCCTCCACCTTCCTGATCGAGCAGGGCCTCGACTCCGGCCCGGTCTACGGCGTGATCACCGAGGAGATCCGCCCGGGCGACACCAGCGGCGAGCTGCTCACCCGGCTGTCCGTCTCCGGCGCGCGGCTGCTCGCGGCCACCATGGACGGCATCGAGGACGGCTCGCTGCACGCCGTGCCGCAGCCAGCCGAGGGCGTCACGCTCGCGCCGAAGATCACCGTCGAGGACGCGCGGATCGACTGGAACCACCCCGCGCTGCGGATCGACCGGGTGGTGCGCGGCTGCGCGCCCGCGCCGGGGGCGTGGACGGAGTTCCGGGGCGAGCGGCTGAAGGTCACCGGGCCGGTCAAGCTGCTGCCGGAGTCGGCCGAACTGGCGCCGGGCGAGCTCGCGATGGTCGGCAAGAACAGCGTGCGGGTCGGCACCGGGAGCCACGACCTGGAGCTCGGGGAGGTGCGTCCGCAGGGGAAGAAGGAGATGCGGGCGGCCGACTGGGCGCGCGGGGCGCGGCTGGAGGCGGGGGAGCGGCTCGGCGTCCCGGCCGGCGGCTCCGAGGGCTGACCGTGGGCTGACCGTCGGGTTTGGCGTTACTGTTCGTCTGAGATCTTCTGATAACCACCGCAGCACCTTGAGGCACCTGTGACCACCCCCAGCGCCAAGCGCGCCCCCCGCCCGCACCGCCGACCGAAGAAGGACCCGGCCCGGATCGTCGCGTTCCGCGCGCTGCGCGCCGTCGACGAGCGCGACGCGTACGCCAACCTGATCCTGCCCTCCCTGCTCCGCGAGGCCGAGCAGAAGGGCATGGACCGGCGCGACGCCGCCCTCGCCACCGAGCTCGTCTACGGCACCCTGCGCCTGCAGGGCACCTACGACGCGATCATCGCGGCCTGCATCGACCGGCCGCTGAGCAAGGTCGACCCGCCGGTGCTGGACGTGCTCTCGCTCGGCGCCCACCAGCTGCTCACCACCCGCATCCCCAGCCACGCGGCCGTCTCGGCGACCGTCGAGCTGGCCCGGGTGGTGCTCGGCGACGGCAAGGCCAAGTTCGTCAACGCCGTGCTGCGCCGGATCAGCGCCCACGACCTGGACACCTGGATCGAGCAGGTCGCCCCGCCGTACGACCAGGACGCCGAGGACCACCTCGCCGTCGTGCACTCGCACCCGCGCTGGGTCGTCTCCGCGCTCTGGGACTCGCTCGGCCGCTGGCAGCCGGACGCCTCCGGGCGCGCCGCCGTGGAGGAGCTGCTGCGGGCCGACAACGAGCGGCCCGAGGTCACCCTGGTCGCCCGCCCCGGCCGGGCCACCGTCGGCGAGCTGGCCGACGCGCTGCCCGAGGCCGAGCCGGGCCGCTGGTCCCCGTTCGCGCTGCGGCTCGCCGAGGGCGGCGACCCGGGCGCGCTGACCGCCGTCCGGGAGAACCGGGCCGGCGTGCAGGACGAGGGCAGCCAGCTGGTGGCGCTGGCGCTGGCCTCGGCACCGGTGGAGGGCCCGGACCGGCTCTGGCTGGACGGCTGCGCCGGACCGGGCGGCAAGGCCGCGCTGCTCGGCGCGCTGGCAGCCGAGCGGGGCGCGGCCCTGGTCGCGAGCGAGAAGCAGCCGCACCGGGCCCGGCTGGTGGCACGGGCGCTGGAGGGCAACCCCGGCCCGTACACGGTGATCGCGGCGGACGGGACGCGCCCGGCCTGGCGCTCCGGCGGCTTCGACCGGGTGCTGGTGGACGTGCCGTGCTCCGGCCTGGGCGCGCTGCGCCGCCGTCCCGAGGCGCGCTGGCGGCGCCGGCCGGCCGACGTCGCGGCCTTTGGACCGCTGCAGCGGGACCTGCTGCGCTCCGCGATCGAGGCCACCCGGATCGGCGGGGTGGTCGGCTACGCGACCTGCTCGCCGCACCTGGCGGAGACCCGCGCGGTGGTCGACGACGTGCTGCGCGGCGAGGGCGGCCGGGTCGAGTGGATCGACGCGCGGCCGCTGCTGCCCGGCGTCCCGGCGCTCGGGGACGGGCCGGACGTCCAGCTGTGGCCGCACCTGCACGGGACGGACGCGATGTACCTGGCGCTGCTGCGGCGGACGGCCTGAGGGCGGCGGCTTGCATCTCCCCCAGGGGGAGGCGCCAGGGTGGTGGCCATGAACGGCGACGCGCTCCCCGCGCTCTTCACCATCGGTCCGCTTCTCACGATAGGCGAGTTGGCCCGGCGGACCGGGCTGACGGTGAAGACCGTCCGCTTCTACTCGGACCAGGGGATCGTGTCGCCGGCCGACCGCAACCCGGCCGGCCACCGGCGGTACGGCGCGGACGCCGTCGCCCGCCTGGAACTGGTGCGCACCCTGCGCGAGCTCGGGCTCGGGCTGCCGGTGATCCGGCGGGTGCTGGCGCGCGAGCTCGCGCTGTCCGACGTCGCGGCGGCGCACGCCGAGGCGCTGGACGTCCAGATCCGGGTGCTGCGGCTGCGGCGGGCGGTACTGGGGGCGGTGGCCGGGCACGGGTCCACCACGGAGGAGTTGACGCTCGTGCACCAGCTGGCCCGGTTGACGGGGGAGGAACGGCGGCGCCTGGTCGGGGAGTTCCTGGCCGAGGTGTTCGGCCCGGACGGTCGGTTCGCCGGGGTGGCCCGGTCGCTGACGCCGGAGTTGCCGGAGGACGCCTCGGCCGAACAGGTCGAGGCGTGGGTGGAGTTGGCGCGGCTGGCCGGGGACGCCGGGTTCCGGGAGCTGCTGCGCGGCCTGGCGGCGGACGAGGCGGCGGAGTGCGGTGCGGTCGGCCCGCCCAGGCCCGGACTGGCCGTGCTGGTGCGGGAGTCGGCCGGACGGGCGGTCGCGGCGGGGGTGGCGCCGGAGTCGGCGGAGGCGGCCGGGGTGGTCGCCGGGCTGCTGGACCGGTACGCCGGGCTGCCGGGCGTCGCCGGGGCGGACCGTCCGGCGCGCGCCCGGCTGCTGGAGCGGCTGCGGGCCATGGCGGATCCACGGCGGGAGCGCTACCTGACGCTGCTCGCGGTGGTCAACGGGTGGGCGGCGCCGGAGAGTTCGGCAGCGGCGATGGACTGGGCGGTGCGGGCCGTGCGCGCGTAGCGGGCCGGGCCCGCTACGGTTGGAGCGGGCGCGGGCGGCTGGTGAGGAAGGCGTGGGCCTGGGCGCGGAGGTGGTCGACCGGCGGATCCTCGCAGACCACCTCCAGTCCGAGTCCGGTGGCCTGGCCCCGGTGGTAGTAGGACTGGTAGGCGAGGTACGGGCGGTGGCCGTCGGTCGGGTCGAGGCCGACGGCGAAGGTCGCGAAGTGGATCCGCTCCTTGTCGGTGCGCTCGAACTCCGTTCGGGAGAGCTGCCATTCGAACTCGTAGGGTTCGGGCTCGGCGGGCAGGTCGAGGAGGGCCTGGGCGAGTCGGCGGACGTCGTCCGGATCGGCGAAGGGGAGCGACTCGGACCAGAGCGGTGCGGCGGCGTACAGCTCCCAGCTGTTGCCGTTGTGGCTGACGGTCAGTGCCCACTCGCCGTCCTGGTCGTGCCAGCGGCAGCTGAGGATCGGATCCATGGTGATCAACCTCCCTGTGGCGCACGGCCGGTGTGCCCCCGCCCTCTCATCGTGGCACATCGGGCGGGTTGTCGGACCGGGGCGTGAGCGGTCCTCGGGCGGCTCGGCGTGGGGCCGTTCGGGGCGGGGGTTGCGGGCATGGGGGCGGTGTTCACCCCGGGGCGGGGCGGGCGCGCGGGGATTTTCGGGTCAGTCCGTGGTGGGGTGCCAGGGGCGGTCGGGGCGGGTCGGGACCGGGGAGGAGGTGAGGCGCAGCGCGTACACCTCGCGGTCGTCGGCGGGGTACGGGACCGGGCCGAGGTACGCGTGGCCGGTCAGGTGGCACCAGGCGGGCAGGTCCAGCGGGGCGGCGGGGTCGGTGGTGTGGATGTGGACCACCGCGCCGGCCGGGAGGTGGGAGATCCGGGCGCGCAGCCGGAGCAGGAGCTGGACGCAGAGCAGTCCGGTGCCGTCGACGGTGAGGTCGGGGGTGGTGTCCGGGGCGGTCCGGTCGGGGGCGGTCATCGCGGGGTCTCCTGGGTGATGCGCCAGAGGCGGCGGGGCAGGTCGCCCTCCTCGAAGGGATGGACGTCGGCGAGGTGCCAGCCCTCGGCGAGCCGGTCCACCAACTCGCGGGGGAAGAAGTGGACGGCGAAGCCGCCGTGTTCCCAGATGTCGTCCCCGTGGCCGGTGCCGGCGCCGTAGTGGGCGTCGCCGGTGTGGCGGACGGTGTAGACGAAGGTGCCGCCCGGGCGCAGCACCCGGCGGACCTCCGCGACCAGCGCCGCGATCTCCTCGGTGGAGAGCGCCATGCAGAGCAGCATGTGGGCGAAGACCGTGTCGACGGAGTCGTCGGGCAGGGGCAGCGGCTCGCGGACGTCGTGGACGGCGGTGCCGACCCGGTCGGACAGGCCCTGCTCGGCGGCGGCGGCGCGCAGCTGCGCCAGGCCGGTCGGGCTGAAGTCGGTGGCCAGCACCGTGAAGCCGGCACGGGCGAAGTGCAGCGCGTCACGGCCGTGGCCGGCACCCAGTTCGAGCACCTCGCGGGCGCCGGCGTCGGCGAAGGCCTCGGCCGCGTACCGCGCGGGGGCGGAGGGCTGCTCGCCGTACATCCCGGGGTTGGCGCGGTACGTCCGCTGCCAGTGCTCGCGTTGGGTGTCGGCGAGCGTGGGCTCCCGGCGGGGCGCCGTGCCGGGGGTGTGGGTCATGGTGCTGCCTCAGCGGGGTGTGCGGTGGTGCGGGTGGTGCGTGCCGTACGGGTTCAGCTTAGGGGTGGGGCGGTGCGGCGGGGCGGGCGGTGTCGGGGGCGCTGCCGCCGAGGCGGGTGAGCAGGGCGGAGAGGAGGGTGAGGTCCTCGGCGGGCCACTGGGCGAAGGCGTCGGCGGCGACCTGGCGGGCGGTGTACAGCATCTCGGTGAGGCGTTCGCGGCCGGTTGGGGTGAGGGCGGCGTAGGCGACCCGGGCGTCGCGGGCGGCGGCCTCGCGGCTGACCAGGCCGATGCGCTCCAGCGGGGCGAGGCCGCGGGTGACGCCGGAGGCGGTGAGGCCGAGTGCCTCGGCGAGGTCGACCCGGCGCATCCGGCCGCCGGGGGCCTGGGCGAGGTGCAGCAGCACGGTGAAGTCGGACAGGCTGACGCCGTGCAGGCCGCTGAGGCTGGCGTCGAAGCGTTTGACGACGGCCGTCTGGGCGCGGACCAGGCGCAGGGCGGTTTGCAGGGGATCGGGTGTCGTGGGCTCTGTCATTGCCACCTCCTTGACTGCTCAAGTATACGCCTGTGCGGAGCCGTCAAGGAGGTGGCGGAGGGGGAGGGGGGGCGGGTCAGCCGGTGGCGTTGGCGGCGCGGCGCCGGCGCTTGCCGAGCGGCGCCTGGGAGAGGTCCTCGGCCTGGGAGCGGAGGTTCCTGAAGCCGTAGCCGCGGCCCGTCAGCCAGGACTGCGCGGCCTGCTCGGCCCGTTCGGTGGCCTCCAGGATGTCCTCCTCGGCCTCGCCCCCGTCGAGGAAGCGGAAGGTGAAGGCGGCCCGCGCGGAGAGGTCGTAGCTGAGGTGGCCCTCGCGGGTGAAGGAGGCGTGCAGCACGTCGTGCTCGGGCGCGGCGGCGAGGAGTTCGGCGCGCTGCTCGTCGGTGAGGCCGTCGAAGACGCCGCGCACCATGATGCGGAAGGTTCGGGTAGTCATGCCCCGACGATAGGCAGCAGGGGCGGTGGGCCGCCAATGCGATTTCTGCCGGGTCCCGCCGCCCGGCCCGGCGGCGGGACCCGCGGGTGCTAGCGGGCGAAGGGGCCGAAGACGGTGGAGGCGAGCCGCAGGGCCGGGGCCGGGGTGATGCCGCTGGCGCCGACGGAGTAGACCAGGCGCTTGCTCAGGTCCGGAGTGGTGAAGAAGCCGCCGGAGTAGCCGAGGTCGTGGCCGGTCTTGCCCCAGACCACCGTGCCGTCCTGCAGCGGAACGGCCATCAGCCCGGCGCTGTAGCAGGCCTTGCCCTTGTCCGGCCCGAACTGGCAGTCCCCGGCGTCGCGGTAGGGCACCGGCTGCCCGGCGGCGTCGCGCGGCAGGGCGAGCAGGTCGTGCAGCTGCTGCGGGGGCAGGAGTTCGCCGTCCAGCAGGGCGCGCAGGAAGCGGTCCAGGTCGGCGGGGGTGGAGACCATCGACTCGGGGTTGCCGCCCTGCTCGGAGACGTCGGTCGGGGTGCCGGCGTCGCTCGTGAGGTAGCCGGTCAGGTGGGGCTCGGGCATCTCGGGCCGCCCCTCGGTGACCTCGGTGTGGTGCAGGTGCAGGGGCCGGAGGATGTGGGCGGTCACCTCCTGCTTGACGGAGTGGCCGGTCACCTGCTCGATGATCCGGCCCGCCAGGCGGTAGTTGAAGTTGTTGTACTCCTGCTGGGTGCCCGGTTCGAAGACCGGGGCGGCGGGCACGCCCTTCGGGTACAGCGTGCGCTGGACGACCTCGTCGAGGGTCTCGACCTCGAAGCGCTGGGCGATCAGGCCGTCGTTGTCCTTGACGTCCGGTCCTTCGACGGCCTGCGGCAGTCCGCTGGTGTGGTCGAGGAGTTGGCGGACGGTGATCGGCTTGAAGCCCCCCGGCACGGTGTCGGGCAGGTACTGCTGGACGGTGCCGTCCAGGTCGATCCGGTGCTCGGCGGCGAGTTGCAGCAGGACGGCGGCGACGAAGGTCTTGTTGATGCTGCCGATCCGGAAGGCGGCGTTCGGCGCGACCGGCTGCCCGCTCACCGGATCCTCGGCGGTGCCGCGCCAGGCCCGTCCGTCGACCGTCACCCGCGCGACCGTGCCCGCCGTCGGATCCCCTGGTCGGGCGGCTGTCGCGGCGCTCAGCGCGGCCGGGTCCGGGCCGTCCGTCGGCGTGCGGCCCGCGGCCAGGGCGGGCGTGGGGACGGCGGCGAGGAGCAGTCCGGCGAGGGCGAGGGCGGTGCGCCTGGTGATGGCCATGGGACCTCCGTGGTCGGTGGGGCGAGGGGTGCGGAATGGTCTGTCATGGGGAACACGCGTCTGACGCGCGATCAGTTGCCCTTCTCGTGCGAGGTGTTGCTGGACGAGCCGGTCTCGCCGATGAAGCCGACCTCGCGGGTCGAGGTGCGACGGATCACCATGCCGCCCCGGTTCGCCGCCGGCCGGCACGTGCACAACGGACCGGTGGTGGGCGGCGTGGCGGCCGGTCCGGTGCACTTCCAGGTCGAGGGCGGGCCGGAGACCGTGCTGAAGGCCGGTGAGGTGTTCCACGAGCCGGTCGGGGTGCCGGTACGCTTCGACGCCGGGGCGGAGGGGGCGACCTTCCTGGCGTACTTCCTGCTGGCGGACGGCGAGCAGCCGGAGATCGCCCTGGTGGGCGGCGCCTCCGTGGAATGACGCGCGAGAGGCGACGGGCAGATGCGTGAGGGATCGGGCGCCGTGCGACGGTTTCGGACCGGTGGTCCGCTGCTGCTCGCCGGGGTGGGGTGGCTGTGCGGCGTGCCGACGTTGCTCGCGGACGGCGACGTCCGCGCGCTGGTGAGCCACTGCCGGGACAGCCCCGGCGCGCCGGGGTACGTGCTGCCGTTGGCCTGGTTGGGGCTGCTGTCGGGGATCGGCGCGGTCTGCTGGGGTGGTTGGCAGCTCGTGGCCGCCCGGCGTCGGAGCGCCGTCCGGATCGGCCTGGGGCACGTGGCGCTCTGTGTGGTGCTGCCGGTGGCGGTGCTGGCGACGCCGGTCCAGTACGCGCTGACGCGGACCGCCGCTCATGACACCGGGCAGCAGCGGAGCAGCTGCTTCGGGTAGCGGACGGGTCCTGCCGTATCCACCGATCAGGGGGTGGCCATAGGGGAGTTGACGTCTGGTCAGGCCCGGACGGGCAGCCGGGTGCAGACCGCGCCGGTCGCGAGCGCGGTGGCCTCGGCGCCGAGCGTGCTGAGGGTGAAGGCGGTGGTCAGCGCGTTGATGTCGGCGGCCTGCCGGATCAGGAAGTGGCTGCCGCCGGGCACCTCGTAGCGCGCGAGGTCCGGAACGACCTGCCGGGCGCGCAGCGCGTACTCCAGGGACTGGGCGGCGTTGGCCGCGCTGTGGTCGGCGGTGCCGTGCACGATCAGCACCCGGCGCCCGGCGAGCTGCTCGACGGCGTCGCCGCTGGGCAGCCAGGGGGCGATCCCGGCGACGCCGACGACGCTCGGGTGCCCGGCGCACCGGAAGGCGGCGCGGCCGCCGAGCGAGTTGCCGATGAGCACCACCGGTGCGCCCGGGTGGCGGCGGGCGAGTTCGTCGAGCGCCCAGTGGGTGTCGACGGCGGTGTCGGCGTCGGCACCGTTCCAGCCGCTGTAGCGGTAGCGCAGCAGGTGCACCGCGAGGCCGTGCGGGCGGCCGCGGTCGGTGAGCTCGGTGGTGAGGTCCCGCAGGCCCAGTTCGGCGACCTTCAGCGGCCCGCGCCGGCTCCGGAGGAACCCGCCGGGCAGCAGCAGGGCGACGCCGTCGGCGGGGCCCTCGCCCTCCCACGGGGTGAGCTCGGGGGTGCGGGGGCGCTGCGCTCGGAACACGCCGATCCTTCCTGGGGCTTCCATCCGGACAGGCGGATTCTACGGTTGCGGGGGTGGGTCGTGGTGCGTCAGCGGCGACCGGGAGACCCGGCCGGTGACCTGGGCGCCAGCCCGTCCAGGACGGCGCCGATCAGGTGCGGGTAGCGGGCGTCGAGTTCGTCCAGGCGGAGGGTGACCAGGCGGCTCTTGCCGCTGGTGCGGACCGAGATGACGCCGGCCTCACGGAGTATCCGCCAGTGGTTGGAGAGGGTCGAGCGCGGGACGGTGAGCCCCTCGGGGCTACAGGTGGTCTCGCCGTCCTCGGCGAGGCGCCGGACGAGTTCGAGGCGGACCGGGTCGC
Organism: Kitasatospora sp. NPDC058190; assembly: GCF_042883685.1. NCBI lineage: Bacteria > Bacillati > Actinomycetota > Actinomycetes > Kitasatosporales > Streptomycetaceae > Kitasatospora > Kitasatospora sp. NPDC058190. Next base: position 6,607 of record NZ_JBHVVI010000066.1, on the reverse strand, counting down.
CGAGGGCGTGCAGGACGGCGGCGAGGTCGAAGTTCTCGGGGTGGGGCTGGGGCAGGGTCCGCATCGGGGTTCCTCGGGTGGGCTCGCGCTGGCTCTGGCGGTGGGGCGACGCGCTGTCTAGTATGACGGTTCGACAGTTCGGGAAAATCGAATTGATCGTGGGATCGAGCGGGTTCTTCGGAGGTCGGAAGATGAAGGCACTGGCGACGCTGGCCCGGGTGTACGTGGACGACCTGGATGTCGCACTCCCCACACTGCGTGAACTCACCGGCGAGCAGGAGGGGTTGCGCTTCCCGTACGCCGGGGTGGAGGTCGCGCGGATCGGCGGGCTGCTGGTCGTCGCCGGGGCGGAGGAGGCGCTGGCGCCCTTCCGCGACGTGCAGGCGACCGTGCTGGTCGATGACCTGGACGGCCTCGGGCAGCTGCTGCGGGTCCAGGGTGGGGAGCTGCTGGACGGCCCCAACGAGGTGCCGACCGGCCGCAACGCGACCGCCCGGCACCCGGGCGGGGCGGTGTTCGAGTACGTCGAGTTCGCGAAGGGTCGGGTGGTTTTTTCGGGTTGAGGCGTCGCTTCCCGCCGGCGGCCCGGGGCGACCTGGTGGTGGACGGTGCGCCGGCTCCGGAGACGCTGGCCGGGCTGGTGTGGTCGGCGGCTGCCGAGAAGGCCGGGCGCGGCCGGGATTCGTAACGATCGCGCCGGTCAGGACCTCCCATGTGCAGGGAAGGGCGGGGTTTTCCCTGCTCTTTGTTTAGGATCTTGCCCTGCTCTGCGACGATCCGATGATCGTCGCCCTATCGCGGTGGGCGGCGCGTCGCAGGGGAGAGACCGGCATGGCCGAGGGGCCCGAGGACAGCGTCGTCCGGGCGCGGGCGAGGTGGCGCGCCAGGTTCGCCATGAGCAAGGAGACCTGGATGGTGGTCTCCGGCGGGGTACTGGGCGCGATGTTCGCGAGCCTGGGCCTGGCGGTGATCTTCGCCCCCGCCAACGGGTTCGGCGGCGACAGCCTCGCGTTCATGGGCGCCGTCAGCATCCTCGGACTGATGCCCTGCGGCGCCGGCTTCGTCTGGGCGCTGATCCACCCCCGGCACGGGCTCCCGGCGGTGGTCGTCGGGACGCTGCTGGGGCTGGGGATCTTCCTCTGCTTCGCCGGGGACGGCCTCAACGACGCCTGGAAGGCCCCGCTGGACCGTCCGTCCACGGTCCGCGCGGTCGGCAGCTGGACCAGTGGGGGCCTGGTGGTGCGGGTCCGGCCCGACGAGGTGGTGGCGTACCGCAGCGGGGGCGGGTCGGTCGCGTGGCAGTGGACGCCGCCGGGCGAGGACTCGGTGTGCACGATGAGCCGGGGAATCGGACCGGGCGGCATCGGCCTGATCGGGCACTCGCCGCACGGCAAGCCGTGTGCGGCGGTGACGGCGCTGGGCCTCGCGGACGGCAAGGAGGACTGGACCGCCACGGTGGACGCACCCGCCCGGGACGGCGACTCCGCCGATTCGGACCTGGTCGCGATCGCCGGGACGCAGGCCGTGCTGCAGGGCACGGACGGCTGGCGGGCCGTGCGGCTGACGGACGGGCGGGAGCAGTGGCGCAGCGCGCCCGACCCCGGGTGCACGCCGCTGGAGGTCTCCGGCGGCGAGCAGGACGTGGTGACGGTCGCGCAGTGCGGCAACGCGGCGCCGGTCCTGCGGTCGCTGGCGTCCGGGGACGGGCGGGAGCAGTCGCGGGTCGCGCTGCCGGCGGAGGGCGGGCTGAAGAACCTCATGGTGGTGTCGGCCGAGCCGCTCACGGTGTGGGTCGACGCCCAGGCCGAGCGCGGCACCCACGCGGTGCTCAGCTACGACCGGTCCGGGAAGCAGCGCGCCTCGATACCGGTCTCGGGAGACGAGTACGACCTGGACGTGATGCTCGGCGGGGTGCACGCCTTCGACGAGTTCACCGCCCGGCCGCTGCTCGGCGGAGTGGTCGTCGGGGACCTGTTCATCGTGCCGGGCGAGAAGCCGGGCGACGTGAGCATCAGCGGCGGCAAGCACCCGAGCCGCACCGCCACCGGGCGGCTGGTCGCGTACTCGCTGGCGGACGGCGGCAAACGCTGGACGGCGGGCCTGGACGACCAGGTGACCGGCGTGCTGGTGGACGGCACCTCGGTGTGGGCGATGACCCGCGACAAGCTGACCCGGGTCGACGCGGCGACGGGCCGCCAGAGCCGGGAGCTGGACGTCAACGACACCACCTCGCTGTACCCGGTCGACCTGTCGGTGGCCGGGCGGGAGCGGTTCACGGTGGTGGCGGAGGACGGGACCCGGGACGAACCGCCGGTGCGGGGGATGAGCTGACCCAGCGAGGGTCCGGCCCTGCCCGCGAGTAGCGGGCAGGGCCGGAGAGCTGGTCAGGCGGTGAAGCAGGGGTCCTGGGCTTCGATGGCCTGGACGAAGGCGCCCACTCGGCTGTTGGTTGTCGGCGCGGTCGTGGTTGTACGGGTTGTGCATGGCTGCCCACCGATGAAGGGTGGCCTACCGAATGGTGCCCTGGCCGTCCGTCACGGGGGACGGCGGATGGCCGGGGAGGAGGGGTAGGGAGGGGCTCAGGCGACGTAGAAGTGCGCCGTGGCCTTCTGGGTCTCCACGATGGCTCTGGCGAAGTCCTCCGGCTGTCCGCCCCACGGGTCGGTGATCCCGGAGCCAAGGATGCGGACCTGCCGGTTCGGGCCAACCAACTCCTCGACCGCCCGCGCGGTCTCGCCGTCCACCGCGACCAGGTCGTCGGCCCAGTGGAGAAGGCTGTCCCCTCGCTGACACCGACATCCTGTCCATCTGCCGCTGCGTCCGGGACCGCTACGAGGACCACCGCCCCTCCACCGACGACCTGCGGATGCACCTCGCCCTCCACCGCCCGCTGCGCCTCCTCCGCCTGCGCATCGACCCCGGCGAGGGCTGGCTTGCGCCCACCTCCTTCCTCCCGTACGACGAGTCCACCGAGGGCCTGGAGCTGCCTTCCGGCACCTCCTCCTGGCTCGGCCACTGGGAGCCGTACCTCTTCGACCCGCTGATCTGACCGTTCCAATCGCCTGTGTCAGGCTGGTGGGGGAGCACCGCCGAGGCCGGGAGGCTCGTGATGGCCGAGATCAGGGTGAACGGGGTGTCGCTGCACTACGAGGCCCTTGGCCAGGGCCCGGGAGTGGTGCTGGTGCACGGGTCGTGGAGCGACGCGGACGTCTGGGCGCGGGTGGTGCCGGGCCTGGCCGAGTTCACCACCGTGGTCGCGTACGACCGCCGGGGCCACAGCCGCAGCGAGGACCTGCTCACCCAGGGCTCGGTCCACGAGGATGCCGCCGACCTGGCGGGGCTGATCCGGGCGCTCGGGCTGGCGCCCGCTTTCGTCTGTGGGGACTCCTACGGCGCGCTGGTCACGCTCCGTCTCGCCGCCGCCCAGCCAGACCTGATGCGCGGCATCGCCGTGCACGAGCCGCCGGGCAGCGGCATCCTGCTCGCGGATCCGGACCTGCGCCCGATCGGCACCGCGTTCGCCGACCGGATCGCCGCCGTCCGGGAGCTGCTGGAGCAGGCCGAATCCGCTGCGGCCGCCGAGCTGTACGTGGACAGCCTCGCCTTCGGCCCGGGCGCGTGGGAGCAACTGCCCGCGCCGATCCGGCACACGTACATCCGCAACGCGCCGACCTACCTGGACGAGCTGCGCGACCCGGACGCGCTCGACCTCGACCTCGCCGGCCTGGCCCGGTTCACCGACCCGGCGCTGCTCACGCAGAGCGACGACAGTGCACCGATGTTCGGGGAGGTGCTGGACCTGATCGACCTCACCCTGCCGAAGGCGGAACGGCACGTTTACGCGGGCGTCGGTCACGCTCCGCATCTGTCGCAGCCGGAGGAATGGGTGCGGGTGGTGCTCCCGCGCACGTTGGTGTGAGGCGTTTGGGCGCGAAAACCGGGGCACGCGCCGGTGCATGCGCCTGGCGCTGTGCCACCCCTATCGAGCCGCCACCAGCTCCTCCCCGCGCGGCGTCCGCCGGTACAGCACCTCCCGCCCGCTGCGCACCCGGCTGACCAGGCCGGAGCGGTGCAGCACGCCCAGGTGGTAGGAGACGGTGCCGGCGCTCAGGAAGTGCCGGGCGGCCAGGGCGGCGGTGGTCGCCGGATCGATCAGTGCGGCCAGCAGGTCCGCTCGGGTCGGCCCGAGCAGCTGCGCCAGCGCCGGCGTGGGGCTCTGCGGGACGGCCGGCGACTTGGCGAGCGGGTACATCAGCGTCGGCGCCCGGTTCCAGCCGTCGACCGGGTCCAGGATGACGTGGATCCTCCGGCTCACCAGCGTGGGCATCAACAGCACCATCCGGGCCGGCAGGTTCACCTCGAAGCGGCTCTCCAGCCGGATCAGCCCGTCCGACCAGGACAGCTCCGGGGAGAGCGAGTTGAACAGCGCGCCGGAACCATGTCGGGCGAGGAAACGGCCTCGGTGGTCGATCTCGGCATCCAGCACCGCCCGGGCGTCCGGCCAGTACGGGGCGAGCGCCAGCTCCCAGTACCGGCCCAGCTCGTCCGCGACCCGCTCGGCGAAGTAGCGCGGACCGCGCTGCAGGGAGCGCAGCACCGTGTCGGGGACCTGGCGGCCGATCAAGTTCGCGGCGGGAAGGCCGTTTCGGACGGTCTCCAGCTCCGCCCGGACCCGCTCGGGGTCGGTGCGGCGGACGGCCTCCAGCTGCTCCGTGACCGTCGGGTCCGGCCCGGAGGGGTGGGGGGAGAGGAAGTCCGGGATGTAGCCGCCGTCCTGCTCCAGCGCCAGCCCCGCCAGCAGCTCCAGCTTCTCCCGGCGCAGCACCCGGCGGGTGCGTCCTACCCAGGCGTACGGCCCGGTGCGGGAGTTGAGCGAGGAGGCCATCAGGGTGTTGACCGCCTCGTGCAGTGGTGAGACCACGAAGCGGGTGCGGGCGAGCCCGGTCGAGTCGATCGTGAGCCGGATCACGGCGTCCTTCCCCCTGTCGGACCTTCGTGCTGTTGGACTGTCAGGTCGTCGTACCTGACCGGGTTTATTCGGCTTTCGGCACCTGACGTTTCGACCCTGGTCGAATCCTGGCACCGATGCTCGCGTTCGAAGCCTCCCGGGCCCAAGCTGCTTCCGTGACCGCGTCAGCACGGACGCGGTGCGAGCGGAAGGACGAACATGACGAGCAAGCTCGGCCGCATCGCCGCCCTGCTGGGCGCCGTCGCGGTGGTCGCCGGCACCACCCTGGCCGGCCCCGCCGTCGCGGCGCCGACGGGGCCGGACCGGCACGGCGGCGGGATCACCGGGCAGGCACCCTGCCAGAGCGCGCCCGAATTCACCTGCGGGACCATCACCGTGCCACTCGACCACAGCGGCGCCGTCCCCGGCACCCTCCAGCTCGACGTGGCGATGACCGGCAACGCCGACGCCCCCAAGGGCGACCTGCTGTTCCTCACCGGCGGCCCCGGCCAGCCCGGCGTGCCGCTGATCCGGCGGATCGCGGGCAAGATCGCGCCCGTCCTCAAGGGCTACCGCCTGGTGATGTTCGACCAGCGCGGCACCGGCGGACGGGCGCTGCAGTGCCCCGGGCTGCAGGAGGACATGGGCTCCTCCGACCTCACCCCGCCCCGCAAGCAGTCCATCGCCGACTGCGCCGCCGCCCTCGGCCCGAACGCCCGCTTCTACAGCACCGCGGACACCGTCGGCGACATGGACCTGCTGCGCCAGGCCCTCGGCGACCACCGCCTCACCATCGACGGCGTCTCCTACGGCACCTTCGTCGCCGAACGGTACGCGCTCGCCCACCCGGCGCACGTGGCGCGGCTGGTGCTCGACTCGGTGGTCCCGCAAGGGGGCTACGACCCGCTGGACCTGGTCGCGCTGCCCGCCACCGCCCGGGTGCTGCGCGCCGCCTGCCAGGCCACCGGCTGCACCACGGACCCGGCCGCCGACCTCGCCACCACCGTGCGGAAGTACGGCAACGGGCCGCAGATCCTGGACGCGCTCACCAGCTACGAGTTCGCCGACCCCAACTACGCCGTGGTGCCGGAGCTCCTGCACGCGGCCGCCGGCGGGCAGCCGGAGAAGCTCCAGGCCTTCGTCGACGAGGTGCACAAGAACGACGCCGCACCGGCCGAGGCGCTCAGCCAGGGACTGCACGCCGCCACCCTGTGCGCCGACGGGCACTACCCGTGGGGCACGTCGGACACCCCGGTCGAGGGCCGGGCGGCCGCGCTGGAGGAGACCCGGCAGGACCTGACCGCCGAACAGACCTGGCCGTACGACGCGGCGACCGCGACCGGGCTGGGCAGCCTGCTGGTCTGCCAGGACTGGCCGCGCGAGGAGGTGCCGCCGACCCCGCCGGCACACCGCAAGCTGCCGAACGTGCCGGTGCTGCTGCTCGGCGGCGACCGTGACCTCTCCACCCCGTACGAGTGGTTGTACCAGCAGGCCGAGTCGACCCACGATCCGGAGATCGTGATCGTCCCCGGGGCCTCGCACTCGGTGCAGACCCGGGCGGCCGACCCGCTCGGGCGGCAGGCGGTCTACGACTTCCTGCTGAAGTAACCGGAAGCCGCAAGCGGCGACGGACCGTTCCGCACAGGGGTCGGAACGGTC
>NZ_JBHVVI010000065.1:0-51407 GCF_042883685.1 Kitasatospora sp. NPDC058190 | reverse complement strand
CCCTGGAGCTACGTCTACATGCCGGTGTCGTCGGGCCAGCCCGACATCACCGCGTTCGCGCTGAACGCGACGATGACCGACACCACGTCGGACGGTCACCTGAGCGTCGCCCCCGACCCGAACACCCTGGCCCAGTACGCGCAGAACACCTTCGCGCCGCTGTCGCCGCCGTCGGCGTCCTCGCTGAACTGGACGGCCGGCGAATCGGTTCCGAACCTGGTCCAGGCGCCGACGGGTGCCAACGGCATCATCGATTTCTGGAACGGGGCCGACGGCACCAGCGACTTGATCGTCGACATGTCCGGCTTCTACCAGAACGACTGACAGCCGACCGGCCGAGGCCCCGCCGGCGCAGGGCGGGGTCTCGGCCGGCCGGCGGGGCGTCGTGGCCGTCTTCGCCGCACCCGATGCCGGCGTCGCCGGGCTCCTAGGGTGCGGCGGTCGCGGTGCGGTAGAACTCGGCTGCGGTGACGGTGGCGGGGACGCCGAGTTCGGTGGCGACCGCGCTGATCGCGGTGGCGCCGACGGCGGGGTCGGCCCGGCCGTCGGTGGTGAAGTACGGTGCGATGAACGTCTCGTAGTGGGCTCGGGCCTCGTCTGCGGTGTGTCGGCCGAGGAACGTCCGGATGTGCCGCACCGTGGTGTCGGGTTCGTGGTGGATCACCTGCAGGGCGCGCCGGTGGGCTCGTACGACGGCCTGGACCGCGGGGTCGTCCGGGTGGATGTGGGTGGGGTCGACGGCCACGCCCACGGTGGGGATCTGGAAGTGGTCGCCGATCCAGGCCAGCACCTGCCAGCCGTGCTCGGCGGCCACCGCCTCCGGTGCCATGGTGCTGCCGACCAGGGCGGCGTCGATGCCGCCGTCGTGCAGCCGGCGCAGGTCCATGCCGTAGTCGCCGGGCGTGCGGACGATGGTGTGGATGTCGCGGTCCGGGTCGAGGCCGGCCTGGCGCAGCACGATCCGGGCGAAGCACCCGGGTGCGGTGTGGGGGGCGTGTACCGCCAGCCGTCGGCCGGCCAGGTCGGCCAGGGAGGTCAGGCCGGGGCGGGCGAGGAACCAGAACAGCGGGCGGTGGGTGTTGACGGTGAGTGCGACCCAGGGGATGCCGTCGGCCAGTCGGGACAGCAGTGCCCGGCCGAGCCCGATGGTGGCGCCGTGGCGCAGCCGTTCCTCGTCCCAGGAGCAGCCGTCGCGCAGCGCGACGTGGACGCCCTCGTCGGCGTAGTAGTCCTGCTGGTCGGCGATGTAGGCGACCAGTTCCTCGTGCAGGCCCCGTCCGACGTAGGCGAGATCGATCGTGTGCATGAACGTCTTCCTTGGTCGTGTCACTGCCGTGCGCCCGCGCGTGCCCGGCTGCCGCGGCCCACGGTGCCGAGGTGACGGTGTGCCGGATGCGGTCCGGCCGTCGACCGGACCGGCACGGTCGGGCCCCGTGCGCGCGGGACGGCGGGGCGTCAGTACATGGACATGCCGCCGTTGACCGCGGCCGTGGTGCCGGTCATGAAGGCGTTGTCCTCGCTGGCGTAGAAGGCCACCGCCTGGGCGACATCGCCCGGGCGTGCCAGGCGGCCCAAGGGGGTGGCGGCCACCTGCCGCTGCTTGTGCTCCTCGTCGAACACCTTCGCCATGCGGGTGTCCTCCACCGGGCCGGGTTCGACGACGTTGACCGTGATGCCCCGCGGGCCCAGTTCCTGCGCGAGGTACCGGGCGAACTGTGCCAGCGCGGCCTTGGCCGTGCCCAGCGCGATCATGCCCTCCCGGGGCCGGCGGCTGAGGCCCGTACCGAGATAGACGATGCGACCCCAGCCCTGTTCGGTCATGGCGGGCAGAACGGCCCTGGTGACCGCGAACGCCGCACGCATCTCGTCGTCGAGCTTGCCGCCCAGTTCCTCCCACGTGATGTCCTGGAACGGCTTGATCACATACGGGGTGAGCGCGTTGTGCACGAGCACGTCGATGCCGCCCCAGGCCGCCCGGACCTGCTCGACCATGCCCTCGACCGCCACTGCCTCGCGCACGTCGGCCTGCACGGCCATGGCCCGGCCGCCTGCGGCCTCGATGCCGGCCACGACCTCCCCGGCCGCCGTGCCGCTGCGGAGGTAGTTGACCACCACGCGCATCCCCCGCGCGGCCAGAAGACGCGCGGTGGCCGCACCGATTCCGCTGCTGGCCCCTGTCACCAACGCCACCCTGCCGGCTGCCCCGGTCACGGACCCACCTCCTGCTCATCGTCGCGGGCCGTCGGCATGACCGCCCGAAGTCGTTCACCGTCGAGCCGCAGGCGATCCCACCCGGCAGCCCAGGCGGAGCCGACAGCGGTGCCCGTCGGTGCCCGTCCTGGAACAGCCCGACGTAGCCGCCGGTGGACCACCGCGTCCACACGATGCTCCCCGTACCGGCGCAGCATCGCATCGCTCCGCCCCGTTGCGGGCCGAGCCGCGCCGATCCGCCCGGGCCCACGCCGCTGCGAACCGTGACCACCGACGATCCCGTCGCCGGCCCGGGCGCCAGGGATTTCCACGCATCACGGGTTGTCCGATCCTGATCCGCGGTGTCCTGAAGCCGAGTCGCTGCCTTGGCGATCTACGCTGTCACCGTTGCCCGATACGTTCAACGGTCCGGCGCCCTGGGGGAAACCTCGAAGTGTTCCCAGGCCCCCGGATCGATCCGGCTGCCTGCAGAGGGGACAGCGCGATGGATGCCGACATCCGGACCAGGGCCGCGGTCGAGGAACACTGGCGGGCATCGGAAGAGGGGGACACCGAAGCCGAGCACGCCATCTACGCGGCGGACGCGATCCTCGACTACCCCCAGTCAGGTGAACGATTCCGGGGCCGCGCGACGATTTCGGCGCAACGTGGCGGACACCCTGCCAGTCGGCACTTCACTGTCCACCGGATCGTTGGCAGCGGGGATCTGTGGGTGAGCGAGTGCGTCATCACGTACGACGGGGTGCCCACCTACTCGGTGAGCATCATGGAATTCGCCCACGGGCATGTGGTGCACGAGACGCAGTACTTCGCGGACGCCTTCGGTTCGCCTGAATGGCGGACCGCACTCGCGGAGCCGATGCCGGGCAGGAATATCGCCAAGGCCTGACCCAGGGCCGGCTTCGATCGGCAGCAGGCGGGCCGCGGGAGTTCGTGGCAGCCTGTTCCCGATCGCTCGAAGGGGGCTCACCGCTGGAGAGAGGACCTGGCATGCAGGCCGTCGCCGTTCGGGACCGCGCCGCCGGTGTCGAGGGAATGTCGCTGACGGAGGTGCCCTACCCCCACGTCGCCGAGAACGACGTCATCGTGCGCGTGCATGCCGCCGGGTTCACCCCGGGGGAACTCACCTGGCCGGGAACGTGGACGGATCGCGCCGGGCGCGACCGGACGCCGAGCGTGCCCGGACACGAGCTGTCGGGCGTCGTTGCCGAACTCGGGTACGGCACCACCGGTCTCTCGGTGGGCCAGCGGGTGTTCGGGCTGGCCGACTGGGCCCGGGACGGCTCGCTGGCCGAGTACACCGCGGTGGAGGCTCGCAATCTGGCTCCGCTTCCGGCGGACGTCGACCACACGACGGCCGCCGCACTGCCGATCTCGGGGCTGACCGCCTGGCAGGCCCTGTTCGACCACGGCCGGCTTACCGCGGGGCAGACCGTCCTGGTCCACGGGGTCGCGGGCGGTGTGGGGTCGATCGCGGCGCAGCTCGCGCGTGAGGCGGGGGCGCGGGTGATCGGCACGGGCCGGGCCGGCGACCGGGACACCGCTGTCGGGCTGGGCGTGGATGCCTTCGTGGATCTGCAGGCCGACCGGCTGGAGGGCGTCGGGGAGGTCGATCTGGTCCTCGACGTGATCGGCGGCGAGGTCCAGGAGCGCTCGGCCCCGCTGGTGCGGGCCGGGGGCACGCTGGTCACCATCGCCTCGCCGCCCGAGTTCCGTCCGCGGGACGGCCGGGCCGTCTTCTTCGTCGTCGAGCCCGACCGTGTCCGGCTCACGGACCTGGTCCGGAGGCTCAGGGACGGACGGCTCAAGCCGATCGTCGGCGAGGTCAGGGCGCTGGCCGAGGCACCCGCCGCGTTCGCCCCCGGCCGTCACGTCCGTGGCAGGACCATCATCCGGATCATGGATGGCGGATAGCCGGCGGCAGAGACGTCCAGTCAGACGCAACTTCTTCGCATTAAGCTGTGTGCATGAGTGCCCGACCGACCACACGCCCCGGCGGGCGCAGCGCCCGCGTCCAGCAGTCCGTGCACCAGGCCGTCCGAGATCTCGAGGCGGAACTGGGGCGGGACGAGCTCACCGTGCCCCTGATCGCCGCTCGCGCGGGAGTCACGCCGTCCACCGTCTACCGGCGCTGGGGGGACCTGCGGGAACTGCTGTCCGACGTGGCCGTCGAGCGGTTGCGCCCCGACTCCCCGCCGGTTGACCACGGCAGCCTGCGGGCGGACCTGGAGGCGTGGACGGTGCAGTTCGCCGAGGAGATGTCCTCGACGGCGGGCCGCACGTACATCCGCGACGCCCTGCTGGGCGACCCCGAGCAGGGCAACGCGGCCCGATGCTCCGACTACGCCGCCGAGCAGTTGAAGGCCATCGGCGTGCGCGCGGCCGGGCGCGGGGAGGCCGTGCCCGACGTGGAGACCCTGCTGGACGTCGTCGTCGCCCCCCTGATGTATCGGATCCTGTTCCGCCCCTCGGACCTGTCTGCGGCCTACGTCGGCCATCTGGTGGCGGCGGTGCTCGGTCGCGGCGCACCCCTCCCACCACCTAAAAGCTAAATATTTGCGTTCCAGGGTGGCGAGAGCCTAGAGTGCTTAATGCAAAGCATTCGCCTTAAGGCTCAGAGGTGCTTCCATGACCAGCGTCACAGCCCCGCCGCCCCACCCCCGCCGCCTGCCCCTGCTGAGCCACCACGGTGCCTTCCGGCTCCACGCCTCGGTCCTGGTCGGCCTGCTGGCTGCCTCCAGCGCACCGACCCCGCTCTACGCGCTCTACCAAGCCGCATGGCACTTCTCGGCCATGACGCTGACCGTCGTGTTCAGCGCCTACGCGCTCGCCCTGCTGGTGGCACTGCTGACCGCGGGCACGCTCTCGGACCACCTGGGCCGGCGCCCGGTCCTCGCCGGGGCGCTGCTGGCGGAAAGCGCCGCGATGGCCGTCTTCGCCACCGCCCAGGGGGTGCCGGCGCTGATCGCCGCCCGGATCCTGCAAGGCCTGGCCACCGGCGTGGCCACCAGCGCCGCCGGAGCCGCCCTGCTCGACTTCGAGGACCCCGGCCGCCCGGGCCGGGCAGCGGCCGCCAACGGCATCACCTCCGTGGCCGGCATGGCGGTCGGCGTGCTGGCCGCCACCGCCCTCGTGCAGTACGCCCCCGCCCCCACCCGCACCGTCTACCTGCTGCTGCTCCTGTTCTTCACGGCGCAGGCCGCCGCGGTCCTGCGCACTCCCGAGACCGCCCGCCCCCACCCCGGCGCCTGGCGCTCACTGCGCCCCGCGATCACCGTCGCCCCCGCCTCCCGGCCGGCCATGGCGCTCGCCGCGCCCGGCGTCGTCGCCGCCTGGGCCCTGGGCGGCTTCTACTCCTCCCTCGGCCCCTCGCTCGCCCGGCTCATCGCCCCGCACGCCGCCCGCGCGACCGGCGGCCTGGTCTTCTTCACCCTGACGGCCGCGGCCGGCCTCACCGGCCACGCCGCCCGGGCACTGCCCGCCCGCACCGTGAGCCTGGCCGGCACCGCGCTCCTGATCCCGGGTGCCCTGCTGACCCTGAGCGGCCCCCACCTGCACAGCCTGCCAGCGCTGTTCGCCGGCACCGCCTTGGCGGGCGCGGGCTTCGGCGCCGTCGCCCAGGGCGCCCTGCGCCTGCTGCTGCCCCCGGCCGCCCCGGGCGAACGCGCCGGCACGCTCGCCGCCTACTACGTCCTCAGCTACCTGGCCATGAGCGTCCCCGCCGTCCTCGCCGGCCTGCTGACCAACCTGTACGGCCTGCAGACCGCCGTCTCGCTCTACGCCGTGACGGTCGTCCTGCTGACCCTGATCGGCCTCACCCGCGCCGTGCGGCAGCCGTGCACCGCCTGACCGAGTCCCGCCTTCCCACAGCGCCCCGCCCGCCCGAAAGGACCCACCGATGAGCACCGCCACGCCCCGTCAGGCCACCCCCTTCGCAAGTGCGGGATGGAGCCTCGGCGACATCGCCGTACGCCGCGTCGACGAGATCGAACTGCCTCGGCAGACCGGACCCTGGCTGCTGCCGGACGCCACCAAGGAGGTGCTGGACGAGGCGTCGTGGCTGCGCCCCGACTTCGCCGACGCCGACATCCCACGGCTGGCGAGCCACAGCTTCGCGGTGGAGGCGGGCGGGCTGCGGATCGTCGTCGACACCGGCATCGGCAACGCCAAGCCACGCGCCAACCCGGCCTGGAACGGTCTCGACACCGACTTCCTGGAGCGCCTCGCGGCGGCCGGCTTCCCGCCCGAGTCCGTGGACCTGGTGATCACCACGCACCTGCACACCGACCACGTCGGCTGGAACACGCGCCTCGTCGGCGAGGACTGGGTCCCCACCTTCCCCAACGCCCGCTACCTCACCGGCCGCACCGAATGGGACCACTGGGCCGCCACCGACCTGGACGAGGCCCGCCGCCAGATGTTCCGCGACTCCGTCACCCCCGTCCGCGACGCCGGACAGTACGACCTCGTGGACGTGCCCGAACAGGGGCACGAGGTGGCGCCGGGCGTCTTCCTGCTCCCCGCCCCGGGCCACACCCCGGGGCAGGTCGCCGTGGAACTGCGCGGCAGTGACCGCCGGGCGCTGATCACCGGCGACAGCATCCACCACCCCGTGCAGCTGTCCCACCCCCACGTGAACAGCTGCGTCGACATCGACGCCGCCCAGGCGGTCCGCACCCGCGGCCGGCTGCTCGACGCCCTGGCGGACACCGACACGCTGCTCCTGGGCACCCACTTCCCGCAGCCCACGGCCGGCACCGTCCGCCGGGAGAACGGCCGCTACCGGCTGCTCGCCGAGCCGGGCGTCGAGATCCCGGCCACCGCGGCCTGATCACGCGGCCGGTGCCGCCCGGCCGCCCCGCGGGGCCGCCGACCAGCTGCGGCGCCTGCAGCCACCTCAAGCACATCCCTGGCCTTTACGGCCTCGGTTACTCCGCCACGCCAACCTCGACCGAGAAGGAGAACATCCATGTCCACCGTCGAACTCACACCACCGGAGGCCGCCCGCTGGGCCGCCCGCGCCGGACTTGTGCTGCCCGCCGAGCGTCACGCCGCGGTCGCCGCGGTCGCCAACCACATCCACGGCGTCGTCGCGGTCCTGCGCGAGCTGGACTTCGCGGACGTCCCGCCCGCCGCCGCCTACCGCGCCGGAGAGGAGAAGCACGATGCAGCCGTATGAGCTGTCCCTCGCCGCCGCCGCGGACGCGATCCGTGCCCGGCGACTGTCCCCCGTCGAACTGGTCGACTCCGTCCTCGATCGCATCGAGAAAGTGGAACCGCACCTCGGCGCCTACGTCACGGTCACCGCGGAGCAGGCCCGCCGGGCGGCGAGCGAGGCCGAACACGAAGCGGCGCACGGCCGTTACCGGGGACCGCTGCACGGCATCCCGATGGGACTCAAGGACCTGATCGACGTCGGCGGGATGGCCACCACGGCCAGCTCCCGGGTGCGCGCCGACCATCGCGCGACGGCGGACAGCACGGTCGCCGCGCGCCTGAGCGCGGCCGGCGCCGTCCTGCTCGGCAAGACCCACACCCACGAATTCGCGTTCGGCCTGACCACCCCGCAGACCCGCAACGCCTGGGACCGGAGCCGGGTCGCCGGCGGCTCCAGCGGCGGCTCCGCGGTCGCCGTCGCATCGGGCACCGCGACCTTCGCCCTGGGCACCGACACCGGCGGGTCGATCCGGGTGCCCGCCGCGCTCAACGGGGTCGTCGGCCTCAAACCGACCTACGGTCTCGTCCCCCGTCACGGCGTCACCTCCCTGTCCTGGTCGCTGGACCACGTCGGTCCGCTCACCCGCACCGTCGAGGACGCCGCCCTGGTCCTGACCGCGCTGGTCGGACACGATCCGCGCGACCCCGCCTCGCTGTCCGTGCCCGCCACGGACTACCGGCCCGGTGCCGGCACGGACCTGACGGGGCTGCGCATCGGCCTGCCGCGCACCTACTACTTCGACCACGTCGACCCGCGCGTGGAGACCGCCGTCCGGCACGCCATCGGCCAGCTGGAAACCCTGGGCGCACGGCTCGTCGAGGTCGACATCCCGATGACCCGCTACATCCAGGCCACCCAGTGGGGCCTGATGGTGCCGGAGGCCGGCGCCTACCACGAAGGCAGCCTGCGCACGGCCCCCGAGCTGTACCAGGAGGACGTCCGCATCCTCCTGGAGGCAAGCGAGTTGATGAGCGCCGGCGACTACGTACGCGCTCAACGCTCCCGCACGCTCATGCGCGCCGAGTGGGCACGGATGCTGGAGGAGGTCGACGTGATCGCCGCCCCGAGCGTCCCGATGCCCGCGGTCGGGGCCGACGAGGAGACGGTCATCTGGCCCGACGGCACAGTCGAGGGCGTCTCCGACGCCTACGTGCGCCTCTGCGCCCCCGCCAACATCACCGGAGTGCCCGCCCTGACCGTTCCGGTCGGCCACGACTCGGCGGGCCTGCCGATCGGCATGCAACTGCTCGGCCGGCCCCTCGGCGAGCCCACGCTCCTGCGGGTCGGCCACGCCTACGAGCAGACGCAGCCCGCCCGGGCACTCGCCACAGCGGCCTGAGTGTGGCGTACGGGGGCATGCGATTGCGGTGCCGGCCCTCGACGGACGTGACCGTCTCGTCGAGCGGTGCCAGGCCCGTACGGGTGTGACCCACCCTGACGTCCTTGAACCCGATCGACATGCCGCGGTAGAGGATGAGCTCGAACAGAGCGGTCGGCCCGCCGGAACAGTCCCGGTTCGCGGCAGGAGCCCCGCGGCGCCGGGGCGGTTTCTGGGGTGCGGCGGTCGCGGTGCGGTAGAACTCGGCTGCGGTGACGGTGGCGGGGATGCCGAGTTCGGTGGCGACCGCGGTGATCGCGGTGGCGCCTTGGTCGCAGTGGCTCTGCCGGGCCGGTTGGAGGAGCTGATCGACTTCGTCGCGCAGCGGCCGGTCAAGCCGGCGACGGAGATCTTTTCGGGGTCCGTCGGTGTGGGTAGGGTGGCGGCGCTGGTCGCGTGCGACGGGGGGAACGGCTGATGAGTGGTGGGTTTCTGACGGGCCGATGGGGCAGACGGCGATCGACGGGATCGCCCGACCCCACGGTGTCCGCTGAATCCGCAGCGTCCCCGACGCCCTTGGAATCCGCGACGTCCTCGGAACCCCAGGACCTCGTGGAGCGCCCGGAGCCCGTGGAGCCGGGACCGTCGCCGGAGGACACGGTGTCGGCCGCCGCGGTGGATGAGGCGCTGCGCGCGTTCGGCGCGCAGCTGCGCGAGGCGACCGAAGGTGAACCGGGCGACGGGGTCGGGGACGCGCGGCCCGTCACCGAGGCCGACCTGATCGCCGCGGACTTCCTGGACCAGGCCCGGACGGCGTACCAGAACGCCCTGGACCGCGCCGCCACCGCGGATCTGCGCCGGGCGGCGGAACGCCAGGCCGTCCTCGCGGAACTGCACCCGGGCCGGCAGGCGCTGTGCCGGTTCGCCGAGCTGCGTCGGAAGGAGACGCGGCTGTGGGCCCCGATCGGCACGCTGCGCGAGGCGCTTGCCGCTTGCCGCCTGCCCGCCGCCGACCCCGTCGCCGAAGCGGCGCTCACCCGTGCCGAGACGGCGCTGGCGCGCGCTGTCGAGGCGGCGGCCGGGGGCGCGGGGGACCGCGCCCGGACGGTGGCCTCGGCGCTGGACACCGCGCGCACCGCGCTGGACGAGGTGAACCGGCGGCACACCGAGGAGCGGACCATGGCCGCGCTGATCGGCGCGCTGCGCGAACGGCTGGACCTGGCCCGCGCGGGCCTCCTCCCGGCGGAGCCCGAGGACGGCGTCGCGCTCCCGGAGCGGCTGCTCGACGCGATCCGCCAAGCCGAGGAGGCGCTGCACCGCGCCGCGGCGGCCGCGACCGCGACCGTGCCGGGCGAGCGGCTTCCCGCGGTGCGCGCCTCGATCAGGGGCGGCGAGGCCGGGCTGCGCACGCTGGAGGCGGGCCGGGAGAAGGCCGCCCGGCAGCTGGAGCGCGACCGGAGGGAGCGGCAGCGGGAACAGGCCAAGCTGGCCGACGAGGCGAAGCAGCTGTCCCGGAAGCTGAGCCGTGACATCGCCTCCTTCCGGCGCGATATGGCCCTGGCCCGGCCGTCCGAGGCGCAGTGCGCGGCCGACCCGGTGCTGGCGGCGGGTGTCGACCGCGTCGACGCCGCGCTCCAGGTCGCCGCAGCGGCCGCGCGCGGCGGCGAGCCGGACCGCAAGCAGCTGGTCGCCCAGGCGCTCCAGCAGGGCCGCAGCGCCCTCGGCGAGCTGGCCGGCATTCGCGCGGAGACGACCGAACTGGCCGACGCCGTCGTCGGCTTTCGCAGGCGGCTGGCCGAGACCGCTCCCCAGGAGGACAGGGCGACCGACACGGCCGAAGCCGCGGCGATCGCCGCGGAGCGGCAGGACGCGTGGCTCGCCCTGGCGGCGGCCGAAGCGGCGCTGCGCACCCCTGGCGGGCACCGCGCCCGCCGCGTGTGCGCGGCGCTCGGCGACGGACGCGCGGCGCTGGTGCGGCTGAGCGCACTGCGTCGGGGCGAGCCGGTCCCGCTGGAGCTGGCCACACCGGACGAGCTCGCCCGACCCGATTGGGAACGGCACCCGACCCGCTCCGCCGACCGGTTCCGCTTCCGCGGCACCGGGCCGGCCGAAGTGCTGGTGGACCGCCCCGAGCCCGGCCGCCCGGCTCTGGTGGAGTTCTCCGTGCGCCCGCCGACCGAGGACCTCTCGCTTCTCGGCGACCGTTCGCATCTTGCCTTCGTGAGCCGCACCGGGGCCGCGACCGAGAGCTTCGAGGGCAAGAAGCTCACCGGAACCGCCCAGGGCGTCTTCCTGCTGCCCATCGGGATCACCCACCTGAAGGTCGCCTGCGATCCCAAGGCCAAGTGGACGCTGCGGCTGGCGCCCACCACCGAGGCACCCGAGGTCACCGGCAGGCTGCGTGGGCAGGGCCCCGTGGTACTGCGCTGCACGGGACACGGTGCGCGGCTGCTGCGCGCGCAGGCGCTGACGAAGGACGACAACTCCTACATCGGGTACGTCGACGCCGCCGGCGAGCGGCGGTCGCCGCGCTTCGGCGGGTTCCTCGGCGGCCTCGCCGCGGATCTGGTCGCCAACGGGATCGGCGAGGCACGCGGCGAGCGCTGGGTCGAGGGACCCGGCCTGGTCGTGGTGGACAGCATCGGCCGCTGGGAGGTGGAGACCACCGCCGAGGGGTCCGTCCCCAAGGCCGCGCGGCCGAAGGCGCCCACGGCCGAACTGCACCGGGAACTGCGCGAGCTGGTACGCGCACGCGAGCCGCTCTGGGAGTTGATGGCGCTACGCCTCTACCAGGCCCACACCGGGGTCGGCCGGATGCACGGGACGCCGTACCTGCGGGCTGTGATCAACGAGGTGTACCTCGCCGCCGAGGCCGAGCGGGAGCAGGCGCGGCAGCTCTGAGCCCCTTCAGCGGCCAGTCTTCGGAGCCATGTCGCCCGGCGCGTAGCGGCGCAGATGCTCGGGGATCGCCAGGTACGCCTCCGCAGCGCCGCGCGCCGCTCCTCGCTCGGCCCGGCGTCTGCCGGCGTTCCGGGGCGGGAACGTCGCCGCGATCCACCGTGAGCTCGCTGCCCAGGTCGCCGGCGATCCCACCGCCTCCCGTTCCGTCGCTGCGGGCTCTGCAGCGAGCGGTGCGCAGGGATCTGTCGGTGGGGGAGCGGGGCGGCCTACGGGGCGGGGAAGCGGCCGGTGCTGTGGAGGAACGCGGGGACTGAGCCGCCCCGACCACCCTCGTCCTGACGGCCCGAAAGGCCGGCTCTTGACCACCGACACCACCACCGTCCGCCCGGCGCCCGGCTGCGCCGAGCCTTCGGGAGTTCGCTCAGTCGGTCAGGCGTTCCAGGAGCGCGGGATGGTCGGCGAGGGCCTGGCGAAGACGCTTCTGCCCCTGGGGGGCGTACTGGCCGGGGTTGGCGGCCTCCCAGTCGATCGAGCCGAATGGGGGATCGGGGTCGTACTCGATGAACAGCTGGACCTTGCGCGCGACGTCCGGACCGGCGAGCTCGCCGACCAGGCGGAGCGCCAGGTCGATGCCGGCCGACACCCCGGCGGAGGTGATGACGTTGTCGTCCCGGACCCAGCGTTCGGCCACCGGGATCGCCCCGAACCTGGCCAGCAGACTGCGGTACATCCAGTGCGAGTTGGCCCGGCGTCCTTCCAGGAGACCGGCGGCGGCGAGCAGCAGCGAGCCGGTGCACACCGAGCCGACGATCTCGGAGCGTGCGGCCGCGGTGCGCAGGTTGTCCAGCAGCTTCTCGTCGGCCATTGCGGCGAGGGTGGCGGCCGTGCCGCCGGGCACGATGAGCGCGTACGGATCGGGCATGGACTCGAAGGTGTGGCTGGGGACCAGGGACAGCGGGGTGTCGGTTGCCATCGGTTCGATCCGCTCGCCGACCACGACCGTGTCGTAACCGGGGACGAGATGGGACAGTTCGCTGAAGACCTGCAGGGGGCCGACGATGTCGAGCGGGGTGAGACCCGGGTACTGGACGAAGGCGATGATCTTCACCGGGGCTTCGTGCTGGGAGGCCGAGGAATCGGTCATGGGGATGCTCCTGGTCGCTGAGCCGACCTGCTGGGGCGGAAGAGCTGCCCTACCACCATGCGTGCTGGTGCGGACGGAGACAACAGGAGAAGCTGCGGAGTCCGAGTGAACCGCAGGCCAGGTGCCGTGGTGAGTGGCCGTCAAGGCAGAACTCACCACCCCGACAGCCCTTCCTTCCCCTTCCTGCCCTTGGCTTCGTGGGTGGTGGTTGGCTGGGACTGTCGGCGGCGTCGGCGACGGGCAGGGAATCCGCTGCGCCGCCGCCCGGGTCCTCACGGACGAACACGGATGATCGTCTTCCCCTGGCGTCGCTCGGACGGGTTGAGGGCGGTGACGGCATCGTCGAGGGTCGCGACGTTGCCGATGTTCGTGCGCAGTCGCCCGTCCCGCACCCGCTGGACGATCTCACCCAGTTGGGCACGATCGGACTCGACGACGAAGTCGATCGCCCGGCCGTGGGCGGGCCGCGCCTCGGGCGGCCCAACGACGGTTATCAGTGTTCCTCCAGCCCGGATGAGGCCTGTGGATCGCTTCTGGATGTCGCCACCGATGACGTCGAAGACCAGGTCGACTTCGCCGACGTCTTCCAGGGTGTCGTTGTCGAGGTCGACGAACTCCATTGCGCCAAAATCGAGTGCCTTCTGGCGGTCAGCGGCACGTCCGGTGCCGATGACGTAGGCGCCGGCCTCCCGGGCGAGCTGCGTCACCATCGTCCCGACTGCGCCGGCCGCGCCGTGCGCGAGGACGCTCCGCCCCGCCTGGAGGTGGCCGTGCTGGAACAGCCCCTGCCACGCGGTGAGGCCTGAGATCGGCAGGCTCGCGCCCACGGTGAAGTCGACGTCGCCCGGCAACGGCGCGAGGTTGCGTGCCTCGACGGCCGCGTACTCGGCGAGGGTGCCGTCGCGATGCCAGTCGGTGAGGCCGAACACGCGCTGTCCCACCGAGAGACCCGTCGTGCCGTAGCCGAGGGCGGTGACCACTCCGGCCAGCTCGTGTCCGGGGATCGACGGTGTTCGGTCGCGGTCGAGGCGATCGGTCCAGGTCGAGGGCCACGCCATCTCGGTCGGGACGAATCCCGACGCATGAACCTGAACGACGACATCGTTTATCGCCGGCTCCGGCTCGGGCCGCTCCGTCAGCGTCATCCCGGCCGTTCCTGCGGCCTGGTCCGTCACCACGATCGCTTTCATGTGGACACCTCTCCGTATCAGTCCTCGCCCGCACGGCGCCTACGGTTCACGAGTGTCAGTGGTGCCAGAGCGACCGGCATCCGGGGAAGGTTCGCTCCGGCTTCGTGAAGAAGGCCGGGCCCGGCACATACCGGGCCTGGCCAGGGAGGTCCACCGCCTGATCCTGGTAGGCCTCAGCGGCGTTGCGCGCCGCGGGGTTGCCGGCTGGTGCAGTCTCCTGGCCGGGATCGCGTGCATCAGCTGGTTCTCCTTTCCCTTGCCCCTGCCGGAGCAGACAGCTGTCGCTGGACGCAGCTCCTTCGCCCAGACCCGGGCCCAGTCGAGGCCGGTCTCGAAGCGGGCGTCGGAGACGGACCAGATCATCCCGAGCTGGTCGAGCATGTCCACCCGGTGTCGCGCCGATTCACCAGCAGCGGGCAGCTGCGCCGCATCGGCTGTGCCCTTCAGCCCGACGGCGTACTGTCCTGGACCGAGCGGCTGAGCTGCATCCGGGGCGACACCCACGCCGCCCGCCGCCCAGCTCACGGCGTCCCCTTCTCAGTCGACGCAGGGCACTCCGTTCCCGGTCGGGGCTCCGCCCGTACCCTCACTGGTCAGGATCTCCTTGGCCTTCCCCGGCTCCGCCACCAGCGCCGCCCCGTTCGCCTGCACCGGTAGCGTCGAGGCCGCCGCCTGCCCCCGTGCGAGCGCGGGCACCTGGCGGACGAAGTCCACCGGGCTCCACCCCTTGTCGACCACCAGGTCGTCCTTCAACGCGTCGTACAGCGCCCCCAGCTTCCCGGCGTCCCCCATCACCCCGCCGTCACGCAGCTTCTGCAGCACCCCTGCGAGGAACGCCTGCGCGCGCCGGGTCCGCCCCAGGTCCGATCCGTCGCCCACCCCGTGCCGTTGCCGGACGAAGGCCAGCGCCTGCGCGGGCCCGAGCTCCGAGCGCCCGGCGGGCAGCTTGGCTCCGCTCCACGGGTCGTCCACCGCGTGGTTCAGGCAGACCGGCACCCCGCCGACCGCCTGTGCGACCCGGTAGAACCCGGTCATCGAAACCTCCGCGAAGTGGTCCACCGGCACCCCCGTCAGGTCCTGGACCGCCCGGATCAGTGCGGTCCGCCCGGCCTCCCGTCCCTGCCAGCGCAGTTCGGCTCCGGAGACCCCCTGGCGCGTCAGCCGAGTCTGCTCCGTGGTCTCGGCCTGCGTGTAGACCTGGTTGATACTCATCTGCTTGCCGCCGCCCGCGTCGACCAGCACGTCCCGGGGAATCGACAGCTGACGCACCGCCCCCCCACCGGCCGGGATGTGCACCAGAACCATGGTGTCCGCGACGTCCACGTCGCCGGCCCCGGCGTGGAGTTCCCCGCGGCGCAGGTCGGCGGGCGCCGGCCGCCCCTGGGCGTCGGTCGTCGAACTCAGCCCGATCAGGAGAATGGTCACCCCGTGGTCGAGCGGCGCCGGCGCGCCGGCCGAGGCGGCGGCCAGCGCCCCCGAGGTCCGCCCCGGCACTGCGGACGGGACGGTCAGCGCGCTCGCCCCCGCCGCGACGGCCAGCGTCAGCCCGCCCGCCAGCAGCACCGTGCGCCGCCGTCCCCGCCTGCGCCGTCGTCCGCTCTCAAGTCCACCGTCCACCATCCGGGCAGCCCCGTCCGCTTGGAGGTCGGCGCCGGCCCGTCCGAACGCCGCGCTCAACCGCATCTCGAACTCCTCGTCCCCGCCGGTCACTTCACCACTCCACTCACCGAAGATCCGTCCATGACATCCGACTCGTCTCGCTCGCTCATGGCGCCACCAACTCCGCCAGGTCCGCCCCCAGCAGGGACCGCAGCCGGGCCAGCGCCCGGGTGCACCTGGTCCGGACCGCCGACGAACTGTCCTTGAGGATCACCGCGGTCTCCTCCACGCTGCGGTCCTCCCAGTACCGGAGCACCACCACCGCCCTGTCCCGCGGCGGCAGCTGGGCCAGCGCATCGACCAGCGCCATCCGCAGCGCCGCGTCCCGCTCGTGCGCCGACACCTCCGGCAGCACCTGGCTGGGCCGCTCGGTACTGCTGCGCCTGCGCCGGTGCGTCAGGAACGCCCGGACCAGCACCGTCTGCGCGTACCCCGCCGCGTTGTCGATCCGGCCGGCCCAACTCGGCCGGTACAGCCGGTGCCACTGCGCGTACATCTGGCCCAGGGTCTCCTGCACCAGGTCCTCGGCCAAGTGTGCGTCGCCTCCGGTCAGGAAGTACGCCGACCGGTAGAGCGGTCCGGAGCGGGCCGTCGCGAACGCGACGAACTCCTCCTCCATGGCCGCCCGCCGTCGAGCTTTGCCCACTGCCCTCTCCCGTCCCCTCGCGATATCCGCCCTATGACGTCCTGAGGGCACCGGGATGTTTCAAAGAATTTTCGACCGACCGTGAAGTCCCCCTGACCGGCGCCCCGGGCGTGCCGGAACAGCAGCCGGCCAGAAGCTCAGCGGCGAAGCCCCGTCGGCCGGCGGGTGGAAGCGGTGCGGGAGGCGAGGACGTGGGCCGCCCGCGCGGCGGCCCGGTCCGCGGCGGCGGTCGCCGCCGTCGGCGCCGTTCGGCCGCGCAGACCGTTCCCGCGCTCGCTGCTCCGGTCCGTGCCGCCGGTCCCGGTCCGGCCCGGGGGCGGGTGCTGCCGGACCTGGTCGACCGAGGCCGAGTTCGTGCTGCCCGGCGGGAAGCGCGAGGTGCGCCCGGACGGCCTCCTCGCTCAGCCCCCGCAGGGCGGCCTCCGGATCGCCGCCCACACCCACGCCGGGAACGGCAGTTGACCCGGATCCTCAAGACCGGGCTCGGCGTCACCCCGAGCGCCTACGTCGAGTCGGCCCGCGTCGAACGGGCCCGCAACCGGCTGGAGACCACCGACGAGACGCTCGAACGCATCGCGTCCACCTGCGGGTTCGGGACCACCGACACGCCCGTGCGGGCGTTCCGCCGCCAGCTCGGCACGACGCCGACGGAGTACCGGCGCCGGTTCCGGACCGTCCGGGGGTGAACGGACGACGGACGCCCGCGGTCCGGGGACCGCGGGCGTCCTGGGTACCTCAGCGGTGCCGCGTCAGCGGCGGGCGCCCCGACGGCGGGCGATCACCAGCGCGCCCCCGCCGACGGCGAGCAGCGCGGCCCCACCAGCGCCGTAGACGATCATCTGGCTGCTGTTGCCACCCGTGCTGGCCAGGGTGCTGGCCGGCGTGGTCGAGACCGGATTGGCGGTCGGCTTGCCGACCGGGCCGGTCGTGTCCGCCGGTGCGGACGGCGCCGGCACGGCCGGGGCGGTCGACGGGGTGCCGCCGGACGGCGTCCCGGTGGTGGCCGGCGCCGACGGCTTGGCGGTGGTGGAGGGCGAGGCGGTGGCCGTCGCGGTGGCGGTGGCCGAAGGCGTCGTCGTGGCGGTGGGCGTCCCGGTCGGGTGCGGGGTCGCGGTGGCCGTGGGCGACGCCGAGGAGGTCGGAACCGGGACGGTCGGCGTGCCGGTCGGGGTCGGCGCGCAGGCCTTGCCGCCGTTCCAGGCCGAGATCAGGTTGTCCGGGAAGACGCCGTCCGGGTACCTCGGCGCGGGGTTGGCGACGCCGTCGAACTTCTTGTCGCCGTTGTACAGGTCGATCTGGCCGTAGCACTTCGGCAGGTGGGCGGAGACGTCCAGGGTCGCCTCGCGGTTCCCGCTGCGCAGCGTCGTGGTCGCCCAGCCGAGGAAGGTCTGCTTGCCCGAGGTGGCCCAGGTCGGCCCCTCGGTGTCGTAGGAGGCCAGCGAGACCCGGTAGTCGCAGCCGTCCACGACGTCGCCGACCAGGCGGACCTGGATGACGCCGTGCGGCTGGGACATCCGGCCGTCGGAGATCCAGCCCTTGCCGCCGTCGACGGAGAACTGGACGCCGACGGCGCCGCACCCGTGCTCGGCCTGGGCCTGGGCGGTGCCGGCGGTGAGCAGCGGAGCGCCGACGGCTATGCCGAGGGCGGCGAGGGCCGGAAGGCTCCGGCGCAGGAGTTGGTGCACGAAGAAGCTCCCTAGGGGTTGTACACGGTTCGGGTGGGACTCACAGCTCCCCCGGCGGCGATCCGGACGGACCGTCACCGGAATTGAGCGGACGTGAAACCGTGACCGTACCTGATGGCCCGGAAGCCCCGGCCCCCAGGGCGTGAACGTGGCAGCGAGTCAGCCGAGCCGCTCAATATCCACCGAACCGGGATCCCCGACGTCCAGGCGCGGGACTCCGGCCTCGTCGCATGTCCAGATTCCCCGCTCAGGGGCGGTGAAGTAGTCGTCGTCGCCGTGCGGCACGCTTGCCGGACCTTGCACGGCAGACGACACGAGCGCATGGGCTGACGTCGTCCTGCCCGCACCTGCACCACCGGTCAGTGTCAGCAGCACGGCGACCTACCGTGAAGCCGTCTGGATCCGAATTCGATTGCCGCTTCACGGCCGGCTGCGCATCCTGCTGGGATGCGCTTCTCCATCAACATCCCCAACTTCGGCGACTTCGCCGACCCCCGTAACGTCGCAACGGTGGCGGCTGCCGCCGAACAGGCCGGCTGGGACGGGCTCTTTGTCTGGGACCACGTACTGCACCGACAGCATCAGGGGCGTCCCTTCGGGGACCCCTGGATGCTGCTGACCGCCGCCGCGCTGGCGACCTCGCGGATCCGACTGGGCACCTTACTGACACCGGTCCCTCGTTACCGTCCGCAGCAGCTCGCCCGCCAGGTGGCCACCCTGGACCATCTCAGCGGCGGCCGGGTGATCTTCGCCGCGGGCCTGGGCGGCCCGCTTGAGGACGAATACCGAAGCTTCGGCGACGCCGCCGAGCCGCGCATCCTCGCCGAGCGGCTGGACGAGGGACTGGGGTTGTTGGGGCGCTTCTGGTCCGGCGAGCCGGTGAACCACCACGGCCGGCACTACGAGGTCCGGGACGTGACGCTGGTGCCCGCCACCGTGCAGCGGCCTGGTCCGCCGGTGTGGATCGGCGGGTTCTGGCCGCGTCGTGCGCCCATGCGGCGGGCAGCGCGGTGGGACGGCGCGGTGCCGCTGTTCGAGACGGCCCGGCATGGTCACGTGCCGGATGTGATGGAGGTACGGGAGCTGGTCGGCTACGTGCGCAAGCAGCGCCCGGCCGTGGCTGGGCGCCTCTTCGAGTTCGTGCTCGGCGGTGCCACGCCCCCGCACCCGGCCAAGGCCAAGGACGTGATCGGTCCGCTGCACGATGCCGGCGCCACCTGGTGGGACGAGCGGCAGGTCCAGACCGGCCCCGACCTGGATCGTCTGCCCCCGGTGCTACGCCGCATTGAGGCCGGGCCGCCAGTCATCTAATGAGCCGCTCGCCGGTAGGGGTGGTGGCGGGGGCCGGATCCGGGGTGGGTGGAGAGGGTGCGGCGCGCGGGCCGGGAACGGGCTTGGCCGCTGTCAGGAGCGCCGGATGCCCCGGAGAAGCAGCAGCCGACCACGACCCACCGGGAGAGGCCCGTGAGCACCCGCCAGAGCCCAGCCCAGCCCGACGACAACGACGACCAGGCCGACGGCATCGAACCACCACAGCCGTCCCGGCCTGGCCGGATCGCGTACCGGCGCGCGCGGACAACCCCCACGGCTCGACCACCGCGTTGCGCGCGGACGTCCTCGCCGCCCCCGGCGTCCTCAAGATCGCCACCGCCGACCAGCTCCGGCGACTGCCGCGCCCCGGCGCGGCGTCGAACAAGGCGATCCGACAGACGCTTGGTGGCCTCGCCCTGCACGGCCTGGTCGCCCCCGACGGGAACACCGCCGCCCGGCACAAGACGTGGCGGCTGGAGGGCACGGCCGGACTGGAGGCGGCCGGGCACGTCCTCGGCCTGCCCGGGGCGCCGGGCGCTCCGGTGCCCAGCACGCGATGGCGGTCAACGAGACCGTGCTCGCCTTCGTCCTCGGCGGCACCGCGCCGGACGCCCCGTGCGGGGTGGGCGCCGTGACCGACTGGTCGACCGAGGTCGAGTTCCCGCTGCCGGGCGGCAAGCGCAAGGTGCGCCCGGACGCCGTGTGGCGGGCGGCGGAGATCGGGGTGCCGGTCCTGATGGTCGAGGTCGACCGCTCCACCATGGCCATCGAGCGGGTGGCCGCGAAGTTCACCGCCTACCGTGAGCTGTTGCGCGTCAAGGTCCGTGACAACGACCCGGCCCTCGCCGACGAGGAGCCGGCCG
Source organism: Kitasatospora sp. NPDC058190 (assembly GCF_042883685.1). NCBI lineage: Bacteria > Bacillati > Actinomycetota > Actinomycetes > Kitasatosporales > Streptomycetaceae > Kitasatospora > Kitasatospora sp. NPDC058190. Next base: position 31,261 of record NZ_JBHVVI010000065.1, on the reverse strand, counting down.
ACCGGACGGTGCGCTGGTGGCGCCGCACCTGGCCCGGCCAGACCCGCGCCGGGTACCCGCCCGTCGCCCTGGTCGTCACCGACGCCGGACCGGTCGCGCCGGCCAACCGGCAGGAGGCGGTGGCCGAGCTGTCGGCCGAGGTCTGGGGCGGGCGATGGTGCACGGTGCACCGGGACGACGATGACGGGGACGGCTGGCGGGTCTACGACGACGCCGTGTCCATCATCGCGACCACTCCGGAACTCCTGGCCGAGCACGGTCCGCTCGGGCGGGCCGGTGTGGTGGCGCTTCGGCCGCGACGGACGGCACTCCCTGATCGAGGCGCTGGACAGCCCGGACAACCGCACCGCCTACGACCTGCGCCAGAAGGCCCGTGAGAAGAAGGCCCGCCAGGCCCACCGCGAGCTGATGCAGACCCTGGCCTGTGCCGACTGCGGCGACATCTCCGAGCAGGAGAGCACCTACGAGACGGGTGCTGGATGCGGACATCGATCGGCAGGGGCACGGTCGCGGACTCCCGCTTTCTTCGTCCCGCCGCCGAGTGATCACCGCTGAGAAGGCCTCAATGGCTGCGCTGATCGAGGACCTGCAACGGCCGCATCATTCCATTGTCCTCGTGGTCCATGATGTGACAGTGCCAGACGTACCGTCCCGCAATGCCGAAGCGAACCTTGACGCGGGTGATGTAACTTGGCAATGCGATCACGGTGTCCTTATATCCGCCTTCCCCCGGTTGCGGGGGTGACGATGCGCCGCCCGTGATTTCTTGGCGGCCGAGGACCTGGAATCCGATCTGGTGGATGTGGATAGGGTGCGCGTCGGGGGTGAAGTTGTACAGTTCCCAGATTTCGGTGTCGTCCTTCACCGGCGTCTCGGTGACCGGGTCCGACCACAGGAGCGGGGTGGCTGAGCCACTTGGCGTAACTGTGCCAAGTGTGTCCATCGTGGGCGCGCCGGTGAAGTACGCGGAGTCCTCTTCGTTGAGTGATAGCTTCCGGACCGTCCGACTCTCGGGAAGCGCCGGGATCGGGGGAAGCACGATCTGTGACGGCGGGACGCTGGTGTCGGTAGAGGCAAGGGAAACGACGGTGAATTTCATGACCTGCCCCGTGGTCGTGATATCCGCCGGCGTAAAGTCGGTGACCGGTGCGCCGCCGTCGTACGCCTGGTCCGGGCCTTCATTGATCAAGTAGAACCCGGTGCCGACTGGGGTGCCGGTGAAGTCGACCACCACGTCGGCGCGCTCTGCGGGGGCCAGGAGGAGTTGATCCAACTGGACCGGGGCCGGCAGGAATCCCTGGTCGTTTCCGATCTGCCAGAAGGGCAATGCGGGGCTGACGGGGCGGGGGGCCGTGGCGTCAGCCGCGATCTTCAGGATGAGAGTACGGGCGTTGCTTGCGTTGAGGACGCGCAGGCGGTACCGCCGCGGTTCGACGTTGAGTACCGGCCAGGTGTTCCCGTTGACGACCATCGCGGTGCCGAAGAACTCCGGGTTCCAGATGGGCGGAACATCGGTGTGGGGGATCCATGGACCGTCCGGCGGGGTGTCCCCGAAGTCTCCGCGACTGCTGGGGAAGATCAGCGACCCGTCCGCTTTGAAGGACTTGTCCTGAACCACCAGGGGGATTTCGTAGGGGTGGGCGCCGTGGACACCGCCTCGCCCCGGCCCAGGAAGGACTCCCGAGGGGAGATCCGCGGGTCCGCCCCGCAGCAGGTAGAAACCGGCAAGGCCCGCGTAGACGTTCACCCGAGTCATGCCCAGAGCGTGATCGTGGTACCAGAGAGTCGTGGGACGCTGATCGTTGCCGTACGCGAACGTCGCCGACCCGGGGCGCCAGCGGACGCCGTAACGGTCACGGAACTGCTCGGCGAACCGATCGTAATAGGTACCCACGCGAGCATAGTCACGGGGAATATCACGGGATGCCGGCAGGTACCAGGCTTCGGGGTATCCGTCACTCTCTTCTCGGCTGTACCCACCGTGCAGATGGGTCACGATGGGCACAGGCCCTGTGTACGGTCCGGGAGTGGTTGAGAACGTCGGCCGAGAATCACGTCCGGCTGTTCCGCCAGGAGGGTTCGCCCAATGCAACGTGGGATCCACAGCACATAGATGGGGCAGATAGAGGCCGCGCGAGGTGACGAGGTCGTTGACCCATGTCACGGAGATCGGCCGATCCACACGGGCTTCGATGGTCAGGCCTGGCGTATGAAACGACTGCGGGTGGCCCACGGCTCCGTAACCCCAGACCGTGGTGGCCGGCATCCCGATTGGCAGCATTTGCTGTCGGAACTGACGGACCGCGATGCGGTAGGAGTCCCGGCCCTCGCTGGGCATTTTATCCAGAAGAAACAGCGGCGTCCTGTACTTGGGTACGGATGACGGATCGAGCGCGTCTCCCGATGGCCGTGAAGGATGCGGGTGGTGCCGACCGTGTCGAGGAGCCCCCGACCTGGATGGAGAATCGACGGCGTAGGCATGACCGTCCGAAAGTGCGCCGGCGAAACCTGCGGCACCGACTGCCGCAACCGTGGTTCTGAGCAGCTCGCGTCGACTCGGCAGAGAACCCTCGGCGATATCAGCGGCCTGTGAATTCTTCAGAGGATCGGCATCCTTGATCACGCTCGAACGATAAGTGCACGACGCGGAGTGCGGCGTTATTTCCGCCAGTCGACATGCCGCACCCCTTAAAGTCGGCTCATTAGACTATTGCTACAACGGCAGATCTTCCGTCCAGTGATCGAAGCCGACCGCCCCGCTTCGTGGAGCGATCGGCACGGCCACCAGAAGGGCCGGGCCGGATCCAGCGCCGACGTCACCCTGCTGCTCGGTGGAACGACGTCGAGGTCGCGCCGCACGATGCTGATGCGGGTCCCCCAAGTCGCGCACGCCGCCTGAAGGCCCTGTTCGTCGTACTCGATGTCGAATTCGCTGTCGCCGAACGCGTCGGTGTAGCGGTCGCACTCGCCGATGTTGTAGATCCCCGCTGCCGGGGACGCCCCGTGGTCGCGGCTGACGACGGACACACCGGCCGGCGGCTGGTACGGCCCGCCGACCTGGTAGTCGAACCCGGCGTGCACCGGAGGCACCGTCACGGCGGGCGGGCCCGTCGCCGATGCCGATGTTCCCCCGGACGTGGAAGGCGGGATCGTCACCGCCGGTTCCGCGGTTCCGCGGTTCCGCTGGAGGAACTGCACGAAGAGACTGCGAGTGGTCGCTGGAGGAAGGCCCCGCCGGCGGCCCCGCCCGGCAAACGATGCTGGGCTGGGGCGCCGGAAACCACGACCGCCAGGGCGATCCCGACACCCCCGACGCCGACCTGCTGCTCACAGTGAACCGGGACAGCGCCGACGGCTGGTCGTACTGCTGGGACAACGAGTCCTTCTCCGACGGCTCCGGCTCACAGGCGCCGCTGGACGTCACCGTCGTGGCCGCCGGGAGGTTGCCCGGCCGGGCCGGCCGGCACCCGGACTGGCCTGGGCGGACCGCCAGGTCCACACGCCGAGGCCGATGAGACAGGCGGCGCCGCCGAGCCGGACGGCGGTGAAGGCTCGGCCGGAGCGCATGGCTGCGGTGGCCGGTCCGGCGATGGCGAGGGTGGCGTGCACGTACAGGCCGCCGACGGTGCCGAGGATGACGGGCAGCGCGTGGCGGCGGCCCTGTTCGGTGACCTGCCGGATCAGCAGGGCCAGGCTGGCGCCGGGGGTGGCGATCAGCGGGAAGACCGACGCCAGGAACCCGGCGACGGCATACGGGTGCACCACGGTGTCTGCGGCCACGGGGAGTCAGAGCACGGCGCGGAAGTGCGTGGTGAGGCGGCCCGCGTCGTCCAGGACGTGGAAGGCGAGCGCGGGCGGTTGGTCGCGGTCGGCGGGCCGGTCGCCCTCCCACGGCATCCGCAGGGTCCAGGTGACGGCCGGTCCGACGATCAGTGGGCGGCCCGCGAAGGTGGACGCGGCGGCGGTGTGCGCGTGCCCGGTGATCACCGCGACGACCTGCGGATGCGAGTCGAGCAGGGCCCCGAGGCGTTCCGGCTGCCGGAGCATGCCGGAGTCGGGCAGCGGGTGGTGGAGCGCGACCGGCGGCTGGTGGAAGGCGATCAACGCCGGCGTGGTCGACGGCAGGCCGGCGAGAGTGGTGTCGATCCAGTCGAGCGTCTGCCGGTCCAACAGCCCTTCGTCCCGGCCAGGGATGGTGGAGTCGCACATCAGCACCGCCGCTCCGGCGACGTGGTGGAGCCGGTTGATCGGCTGCTCGCCGGGCGCCTCGCCGAGCAGGGCCTCGCGGTAGGCCGGACGCACGTCGTGGTTGCCGGGGCAGGTCAGCACGGGGAACGGCGCGGACAGCAGCCGGGCCGCCTCCTCGTACTCGCTCGGCGCGCCGTGGTCGGCGATGTCGCCGGTGACCAGCAGGGCGTCGACCGGGCGCGGCAGGTTGCGCAGGTGGTCCATGACCCGCGCGGCCCGCTCGGTCGCCTGTTCGCTGCCGTCCAGGTGCAGGTCGCTGATCTGGGCGAGCAGGACCGTCATCGATCTGTCTCCTTCGCTTGCGTGGTCACCCTTCCGCGCGGGACACGGCAAGGTCCGACCAGGGAAACTAATGGTTGGTCATCGCTTTGGCGTTAGCGACCTTAGGGTAGGGGCGTGGAGGTGATCAAGAGGATGTGATCAAGTAGGGCTCGACCGGCTCGTGGAGAGGAGAAGCGGCAACATGCAACGCTGTCTGGCGCTGGAGTTGGTGAGCACCATTCGCCATGACGGGAACGGAGGCGTCCTCGACGACCTGGCCACGATCGAACAGGCGGCCGCCTGGCTGACGGAGCACCGCGAACCACCGGCCGACGCGACGGCGCGGCTCATTGTGGACGAGCAGCTGCACGGCGAGATCATCGCGCTGCGCCGGGCCGCCCGGACCCTGTTCGCCCGGGCAGTCAGCCCGGCTCCGCCGAGCCCGGCGGATGCGCACCGGCTCATGCCGGCCGCCGAGGCGCTCGAGCTGCTGAACGCGTTGGCCGCAGTTGAGCCGGTCCTCCCGCAGCTGGACTGGCCGGGCGACGGCGAGCCCAGCGTCCGACTGGTCTCGTCGGTGGTCGACACGCGGACCGGGGTGGTCGCGGCGTTGGCGCGGGCCGTGATCGACTTCCTGGCCGGCCCGGACCGGGCGCAGCTGCGGGCGTGCAAGGCGCCTCGATGCGTCCGGTACTTCCTCAAGACCCATGGACGGCAGGAATGGTGCAAACCCTCCTGCGGCAACCGGGCCCGGGTCGCCCGCCACTACGGCCGGCAGCGTGCGGCTGCTGGTGCTGTGACCGACAACCTTCGCCGGGTCCGGACAAGCGGACGGACGAACGCCTCCGCTGATGGGTAGCGTCGGCTTCACCGTTCGAAGGGGGAGGAGGACCATGGACATAGCAGAACGTGCCGTTCCGCCGCGTGTGGCAGTCGCAGAGAGGGCCGCCGCCGAAGCTGCATTCAAGAAGAGCTGCATCCCTCAAGTGGGCAGGTTGCTCAGCCTGGCCGCGGCTGCGAAGCCCGGCGGAATCATTGCGGAAAGCGGCACCGGAGCGGGAGTTTCCGTCGCCTGCTCGCCTACCTCGCCGCCGGCGGCACCCTGGACGGCCCGGCGAACCGCACCGGCGGCGAAGCGGACCCGGCGTTCCGGCCCGGCACCTGGCTGCGCAAGCAGGACAGGGCCCGCACCGACGGGAAGCTGACCGACCAGCAGACCGCGCTCCTGGATCCACGGACACACCGCCGAGACCGTCGCCGGCTGACTCCGAAACCGTCTCGCGGCCGGGCGTCCGGCCCGAGACGCCTGTCCGTCAGCAGAAGGGGAGCACGATGTTCAGCAGCAGTCTGGTGGCCGAGGACCTGGTGGCCGCCGGCCGTGATCCGCAGTACGCCTGACGGTGTGTTCGGTCACCCGGTTGGCTGTGCGGCCCCTCACCATTGACCTGGCCGCGGTCCGTGCCACGAACTCCTGGCACCCCCTGGCACCCCCTGGAACTCGCCGGGCAGTTCGCCCCGTTCTGCCGCCGCGCGATCCTTCGCCGGCGTGGCACGACGATTGCGTGGTTCCGGGCCGACCCGGACCTGGCGTGCCCGACGGGTCGGCACAGTCCCTGCGACTCTCCCGGCTACGCTCGCTCGGGAGCGCCCCGCGGCGCGTGGCCGCGGGGCGCCTTGTGGGGTGCCTTGTGGGGTTAGTCGACCGGCTGCCCGTCGTACGTACCGCCCACGCAGGGGTTGCCCGGCAAGTCGATCCGGGGCGTTCCGCCGCCCTTCTCGCACTGAGAAGGGGTCACGTAGGACGGGGCACCCTGTGCGGTGGCGGCGGTGGCGGTGGCGGCGCCTGTGAGGCCGAGTCCGGCCAGGGCTGCCGTGGCAGTGACGGCGGCGAGTATTCGTCGAATGCGCATGTGGTTCCCCTTTCACGGATTACCTCGATTGGGGCACTAATTCAGTATGTGGGTGGCACGTCATGTTGCGCCATTCGGGTGACGGTGCTGTCGGGGGGCGGGGTCGGTGACGCGACCCGTCGGACAGTCGATATGTAGGGCGTTTTGTCAAGCGGTGCAGGGGTGACCTGCCTCCGGCGTGGTGTGCCGGGGGCTGGCGGGGTCCGGGTTGGGTGCGTGTCGCGCGACGACGCGCGGTCGGCATGATGTGCGCGGGTTGGTTACCGCATGACCGGTTGTGCGTCGGGAGCGGGCCGCTCGTCCAGCGATCGGGCGTGGCCCGGTGGTGGGCCGGGCTGCCCATAGTGCCTTCGCGGGTCGTTCCTCGCGCTGCACCCGTGGTCGGGCTCCCGCCGGCCGGTTTGTGGGGCGGCGGCTCAGGGGCCCAGGATGGCCAGGCTCCAGCACCAGTCGGACAGTTCCCGTGCGACGGGCCACCACGGTGATGGTGGACTGCTTGTGGCGCGCCTGGAGCGTGGTCCGGCGTCGGTGCAGGCCGCGGTTGCCCTGATCGGCGCGTTGCCGGATGGGGACGGAACCTGGTCCAGCCGCGCGCGCAGGGCGACGTCGGGGTGGCGGTAGGGCGTGCGGTGGTGCCAGGCCGCCTCGACGAGCAGGCGTCTGGCACGGGTGTTGCCGGTCTTGGCGATCCTGCCCTGCGACGTCGGTAACCCGAGGAGTCCTCGCGGGGGACGAGCCTACGACCGACGCCAGGCCGCCCGCGAGGACGAGCAGCGCAGGGCCCACCAGGAGCTGATGGACTCCCTGACCCGCATCGACTGCGGCGACGTTCCCGAGGAGGAGACCTCCTGGGTGTACGGCAGCCGCCAGTGGACCCGCCGCCCCGGCGGCCGCTGCTGGTCCTGCCACCAGGGCCGAAAGGAACGGCTGGAACGGGAGGCCGAAGAGCAGCTGGAAGCCGCCCGCACGGCGAACGCCGCGCCGCGCCCGTGCTGGACGTGCCGGGGCTCGATCGGCGGGGAGGAGGGCTCGAAGCTGGAGCTGCGGGAGAAGGCCGACCCCGACCGGCTGGAGTGCCCCACGTGCGTGCACGCCCGCGCCGCACAGGACTTGGGCCCGCTGGTGCTGCCGGTCCCGACGAAGCGGGAGCTGGTGGCCGCGCTGGTGTCGGCTCCGGACGATCCGTGCTGGGAGACGCGGGTGCTCCACGCGAAGCTCTACCCGCCGAAGGACAGGGTGTGACCTGTTGTCGTGGGTTGTGGGCGTGAAATGGCCTCTCGCGCCAGATTGTCCGGACCTTTGGTCGGACCTGTCGGTGGCCGGGTTGGTGACGGTGTGTGGTGGTGGGTGGGGGGCTCGGTGTTGTGGGCCTGTATTCGGTGGTGAATTTAGCCGTGAATTCCGTCCGGTTGTTTTGGTGGGTTGGTTGCCGGTGGTTTTCTGGATTCGGGTTGGAATCGTGGTTGGTGGGGTGGTGGCGGGGGTCGGTGTTCGGTTTGTCGGGGCCGGGCTGCGCCCTTGCCGCGTGCCCGGCCTCCGTCTGCCCGGTCCGGTGCTGCGCCGCCGTCCTGGCCGGGTTGGCCGGGGGTTGCTGCTGGGTGGCCGTCAGGCTGCCCTGGTGGTGGTCCGGGAGGCCGTTGCGGGGTTGTGCTGGTGGTGGGTGGGTGCTGTCGCGTTGCCTGTCGCGCCTCGCCGGGCCGACGGCGGAGCACATCTCGGCAGTGTGCTGATTTGACCAACTCTTGATCCGGAAAAGGTGACTTGTAGATATGCGGGCACCTGAATGAGGTCGACGCGGGCCGGGCGCGCGGAGGCGCTCCGGTGCCGGACGCGGCGTGAAACGGCCGGAGGTGCCGGAGTCCGATTTCCCGGGAACTCCTGACTTGAAGCCGCGACGAATTCGCAGAAATCGCCGTCCGGGAAAGTCAGTTGGCCAGGGCGGCGGGATTCGAGGCTACGAAGCGCAGAGCCTCGATCACCGGCTGCACAAAGAAATCTCAGCGGCTTCTTCAGTCGCCGGGAAGACGTACGCTGGTGCTATTGACGGCGGTCATGTGGCCGTCGGACAGAGCGATTTGTTGCCGATGGCATCCTGGCCATCGCATGAGCCAGGCGTGCGGCCCGCTTCCGTGACGGCCGTGGTCCGCGCCGGCACGTGCTGCTGCTTTCTGTGCGACCAGGGGGGTCGCAATGAGAAATCCAACTCGGGTACACCATCGCGCCGCGAACATCTTCGCAACGGCGCTGATGACCGGAGGCATGATGCTGGCGACGGTTGCCACCGCGACCGTCTCCCATGCGGCGGAGTTCCCCGCCCAGATCAGCCCCGGCGACCAACAGACCATCCTCTCCGAGACCAACAGCGTTCGCGCCCAGGCCGGCCAGTCAGGTCTGACCTGGGACGGCGGGCTTGCCTCCGCGGCACAGTCCTGGGCTGACAACCCGGCATCCACTGCGGGCGGCTCGTTGCACCACGCGTCAATAAGCAACGCCGCCGAGAACATGTCGAGCGCCGGGCCGAGCCAGGCCACGGGGCAGTGGGCCGGCGAGAAGAGCGCCTACGACTCCGATCCCAACCATGACCCGCACGCCAACCAGGCGGGGTACTACCGCTGGGGTCACTACTACAACATGATCAACCCTAGCTACAGCAAGATGGGCTGCGGAGCGAAGAGCGGCGTCACGGTGTGCCGGTACGCGCCCTGAGCCACCCGGCACCTCCGGACGCGGACCGCATCGTCGTCGCCGACTCCGCCGTCGCCCGATCGCTGCTGGCCCGGGCAGCGAGCCCGGGCCAGCCCTCCCCTCGCAGGCTGCGCCCCGCGAGAGGCTCGGCTGCGGCGACTCGCAGACTCGGCCGGGGCCCCGCGGCCGTCGCCGTGCCGGACGAAAGCCGTAAGGGCCGCCAGGGGGCCGCGGAAGGCCGTGTGCTGCACTTCGGCTCACCGCGTCGACGCCCGCGCCCTCGCCAAGGCCCTGGCATCCGCTCGGGCCTGGAGGACCGCCCAGTAGCCCGTCGCCATCGACCCCGAGCAGCCGGCGCAGGGCGTGTGCGCCAAGATGCAGGCCGAGGTGCGCCCCGAGGAGACCGGGATCGACCCGCTCAAGGCGGCCGGCGGGCGCATGCGGGTGATCGCCGGCGACGCCTACGGCGATTTCGAGTTCTTCGACGCTTCCCGACGCGGTCCGGAGCGCCGCGAGTTCGCCGTCGCCCTCGGCCGGTTCCAAGGGCTCGCGCCCAAGCGGGTGCCCGTGTGGTCGACACCGGGCTCGCCCCCATCGTCGCCGCCCGCGCGATCCGTCGCATTGCCGCGATTGAGGAGCAGCACCAAGACCAGGCCGACGCTGAGCTCCTGGTCGACGTCGAGGCCGGGCCGGCTGCGCTGGTCACCGGCTGCGAGGAGCTCCTCGCCGAGCGCGGCCCGCTCGGGCCGGTGTGGTGGCGGTTCGGCCGCCCCGGACGGCACTCCCTGGCCGAGGCGCTGGAGAACCCGAACAACCGTGCCGCCTACGACCGGCGCCAGGCCGCCCGGGAGGGCGAGCAGCGCAAGGCCCACCGGGAGCTGATGGACTCCCTGGCCTGCGTCGACTGCGGCGATGTTCCCGAGGGGGAGAGCACCTGGGAGTACGGCCTCCACGGCAGACAGAAGTGGACCCGCCGCCCCGGTGGCCGCTGCTGGCCTTGCCACCAGGAACGCAAGGGACGGCTGGAACGGGAGGCCGAGGGCAGCTGGAAGCCGCCCGCACGGCGAACGTGGCGCTGCGCCCGTGTTGGACGTGCCGGGGCTCGATCGGGGGGAAGAATGGCTCAAAGCTGGAGCTGCGGGAGAAGGCCGGCCCGGACCGGCTGGAGTGCCCCAAGTGTGTGCAGGCCCGCGCGGCAAAGGACTTGGGCCCGCTGGTGCCGCCCGCCCCGACCAAGCGGGAGCCGGTGGCCGCGCTGGTCTCCGCTCCGGACGATCCGTGGTGGGAGGACCGCGTGCTCCACGCGAAGCTCTACCCGGCGCGGGACCGCAAGGCGTGACCAGGCCGGCGGGCGCCAGCGGAAGGCTCACCCTGACCGGCCCGCCGATCCGGACTATCAACGCTCCGGTCCATCTCTACGTGTCTGCCGGCTCTCCTGCCTGTTTGTGGTGGGGAATCGGCTCGAACCTGGGCGGAACCGGCGGAGCCCAGACCTGGTCATGGGAGGACCGCTGGTCAGGGAGGACGCGAGACAGAAGACCGCTGACCGCCCTGACAACGTCAGCGGGCAGCCTGGCTTCCTCGTTGAGTGCGACAGAGGGCAGATGGGGCACGTCCTCCGGAGCGATGGGCTGTAGACGTTCCGCTCGAAGGACGGTGACGTCCCTTTCGGGCGCGGTGGGGCTCAGCAACACGCGCGTCTCCCACGCACAGCCCAGGGTCCACGCAGAGAATGCGTCGGCGTAGCCGGCGACCAGCCAGCGCACTGTCGCGGTGCACCAAGTGTGACCGCCGATCTCATGCGCACGGACGTCCCTCACTTCACTGAGCTCGGCGGAAGCCACCGACAAGCCTCGGTCGGTGGTGACCGTTCGAAGCCATCCGGGCTCGGCGAACGCGGCGGCAGTGAAGGCCCGCCGCTCTATAGCGCATGGCCTCTTCAGCGATCCTGCTCCGTGTTTCCTCAGTTGCAAGAAGAGCCTGCACCTCTCCTTCGTCGGCAGTGACCCCTGTCGCGAACTTGGTGACGACGTCGTCCAGGGAGGTGAAGAGCACGAAACGATGCTCCATGCCTTCGAGGTCTTCGTTCATGGGGTGCGGGAAGGAAGAGCCGTCACAAAGTCGCGCGTGTTGTTGCTGACGAAGTACACGGTCTCGTCGGGGCTCTGTCTGGCGAAATTCACGGCGGTCAGCCAGATCGTGGCACCACGGGCGCCGGTCTTGTCCTTGCCGCTGTTCACCGACTTGCAAGGGGCGAGAAGGTTCGCCTCACGGAACATCGCCTCCTGGTAGGCCTGCACACTGGTTTCAAGAGTGGCAGCGACCTCCGAGTACCGCTCGCGCCAGTGCTCCCGCACGCGCTCTGGATCGGCCCTCACCGAGCGGAGCACCGAACCCCATGAGGTCGCCTTGGCCAAGTCCTCCACGGCGCTAAGGGCGGCCTGGTACTTCTCCTCGTACCGCAGCGCTTGCTGAGCTGCCAGCTCCTCCACGGCGATCCAGGGGGCAGTGACGCTCTCAACGCCGGAGGCTCGGATCGTTCGAAGCAGCTCTGCGACCGGGCCTCGAAGTGAGATGCCCTTGAGTATGTTCGCGTCCAGGATGATTGTGGCGGGTCGGTGATCGGCTGAGGAGCCTTGTTTTCGGGCTGGGGGTTGGTGGGTTGGTTGAGAAGGGCCGGGTTGTGGTGGGAGTTGTTTTCGGGGTGGGGCCGGTTCTGCGGGGGTGTTGTGGCTGGGTGTCAGGGTGGTGTGACCTGCTGGTTTTGGTGGTTGGTTGAGAACTTGCAGGTCGCGTGAGAAGTGGTGGGGATTTCCGCAGTTCTGGTTGAGAGCCCTGTATGTGCCGGGTCGGGTCGGGGGTGGCTGGCGCCCGGCAGCGGCGCAAGGGGTCGGATCGTCCGGTGCGCATCGACTCGGCGGTCTGGGCGGTGCTGCTCCGCTGCGGCGGGTTGTGCGAGAACCCGCGGTGTACCAGGCAAGGCGGCGGCCTTCCTCGCCGTGCACCAGGCGCTGCTCGGTGTCTACCCGGGCTGCGTCTTCGCCCCGAACCACAAGGGCATGCTGATGGCGACCCCGGAGCTGCGGCTCGACTTCCTGCGCCGCCAGGTGCCCACCTCGCGCAACGTTCGCGGTGGGTTGGTCGTCGACGCCGTGATGGGCGGCCTCAACGACCAGGTGGAGTACCACCTCTTCCCCAGCAGGCCGACGCCCGCGCTCGGACGGGCAGCGCGGATCACCCGCGCGTTCTGCGCGGAGAAGGGCATCCCGTACTACGAGGTCAGCCTGTTCCGCTCGTACCGCGAGATCCTCGCCCACCTGCACCGTACTGGGGAGCCGATCCGCTCGGGGGAGTGAGACGGACAGGGGTCGACGGTGACGCTTCCTCAGATGCGCCCGACCTGCCAAGATCCGCTGGTGAAACACGTGACTTACCGTCTCCATCCGGCACAGATACGCCGCCAGTGGATCTTCTCGACGCTCTACCTGGCCGGTGGTGCCTACCTTCTGTACCGCGGTTCGCTCTTCCCGATGAACGTCCGGACTGCCGCCGTCATGGCTTTCGGCGTTCTCCTGATCATCGGTGGACTCCTCCAGGTGAGGGGCGCCTTCAGCAGCGTGAGCTTCGACGAGCGCGAGATCTGGTGGACCGGGGCGCTGGGCTCCCGCAAGCGGTTCGCCTGGGCGGACATCACCAACGTCGAGGTCGGGAAGAACCGCAACCGCCCCGATTCCGGGGACGTCGTGCGGGTCACCCACCGGGAGCACGGCGACTTCAAGCTGCCGGCGGTGATCGGCATGCCGGGCGCCTGGCGCGACCCGGACTTCGAGACCAAGGCGGCCGACGTCATCGCCACCTGGCGTACGGCGACGGCGACGTCCGAGCCCGCGGCGTAGTCGGGCATATGTGGCCCCTCGTTCGCCTTTGGACGAGGGGCCGCTGCTCAGAACCGCGTCGCGCGCCGTACCCAGTAGTGCCAGCCGGCCTCGATCTGGCTGGGCTTCCAGGCGAGCGCGTCCTTCTCCAGGGACTCCTTGTGGTCGGTCCAGTGCCGCACGAGACCGGCCGCCCGGGCGGTCAGCTGGACGGCGCACGCCCGTTCCAGCCGGACGGCGTACGTGACGGCGTGCGCGATGTCCCGGCCCGCCGTGAGCAGGCCGTGTTGCGGCATCAGGCAGGCCCGGGCGGGGCCGAGGTCGGCGGCGAGGGCCTTGCCGAGTTCCTGGGTGTGGAGGGGGTTGGCGGTGGCGCCGAAGCTCGGGAGGCCGTGCTCGGCGAAAACCACCGCGTCGTGGCTGAGCGGGCGCAGCGGGACCCCGAGGGCGCTGAACGCGTTCACGGTGGCCGAGTGGGTGTGCAGCCCGATGACGTCAAAGCCGCCGACGAGCCGCTCCTGGACCTGGACAACCGGGACCTGCCGATGGATCGCCCCTGGGAGGAGGAACATGACCTCGCACGGCTCCTGCTCGGCGCGGCCTGGTACCAGGTCGCTGCCCGCAACCCCTTCGGCTTCACCTACACCCCGCTGTTCCTGGCCGCCGTCGACGCCCCCAAGACCTTCGCCCTCGATCGCCTCCTCCGCCTGTCCCACCGCGACCTGGTCGACGACGTCAGCGCCCAGCTCGACCACGCCGCCACCGGCGCCCTCCAGGCACTGCGGGCCACCACCGACCCCGCCCACTGCGCGGGCGGCGTGATGTTCGTCGGCATCGACATCACCACCGACGCCGACCTCCTCGTCGGCGGCACCCTGATCGAGACCTGCGATGGGCTGTCGGCACACTCCTGACCGCGGCGACGAACCCACACCTCGACCCCCTCAGCCACACCACGACGATCTACCCGATGGCCGCCGACCGCGCCGCCGCCAAAGCCCTGCCCGCCCTCCTCCTCCCGCCCCTCGACCACCTCCGGACAGACACGACGAGCATCAACGAGGCCCTCAACGCCCTCGCGACCAGTCGCTTCGACGAAGTCCGCACAGCGCTGATCGCGGGCTGCGCCCCTGTCTGGGCCGCCGCATGCTCGCACGCGCCGTGCCGGGAGGCGCCTGCGGGCGGCACGGCCCGCTCTGGGACGCCCTGCAGGCCGGTATCGGCGAGTGCCGCGTCGGCCCGTGGGACCGGAACACCCAGCGCCGAACCGTGAGCCGGCTCCCCGGACCCCACACCGACACTGCGGGTGCCGATAAATCATCTGCCCAGGTCGCAGTCTTGATCGCCGCTCTGCGGCCATGCTCGTGCTCGCGCAGGGCCTTCGTCTACACGGGCATCAGCGGCATGATGATCCGTTGTGCTGCTGCGCCTGGCCTACCTCGCCATGACCAACACCTTCGCGCCGCTGCGGCTGCTGCCGATGGGCAGCCGGGAGAAGGACATCGAGATCCTGGCGCTGCGGCACCAATTGCTGGTTTTGCAGCGCCAGGCCGCGAAGCCGGTGTTCACTGACACGGACCGCGCGGTCCTCGCGGGGCTGCTCCACCACCTCCCCGCCGACAGGCTGCGGCGTCTTGTGTTGCTGGTCCGCCCGGACACGGTCCTGCGGTGGCACCGCGACCTGCTCAAGCGGCGCCATGCCGCAACCTGCACACCTAAGCTCCCTGATGGAGCGCTGGATACAGGCCTGCCGCAGGGAGCTCCTGGACCGCACCTTGATCTGGAGCCAGCGTCACCTCCTCCACGCGCTCCGTGAGTTCGAGGCCCACTACAACGGGCACCGGCCACACCGAGCGCTGATGCAGGCCGCGCTCCCGCGCTTGCTACCTGAACCGATCAACCCGCCAGGGCACGTCACACAGCTGGAGGTCCTCCGACGAGACCGACTCGGCGGCACACTCCACGAGTACCAACATGCCGCATGACCAGCGCGGATGACTATTCGGCACTCGCAGAGCCGGTGGGCCACGTCGTGGCTTGCGGCACGGTGCGTCCTGGGGGCGGGGGCGGTTGCCGCCCCCGCCCCCAGGTACTGCGTTGTCAATCAGCTGGTGGGCAGGGTGGTGCCGGGCAGGGTGTCCAGGGGGGTCCAGCCGGTCATGCCGGGCTTGTAGGAGGTGTGGTTCACGGCGCCGTTGGTGCCGGCGGTGAAGAGGTCCACGGTGTTGGAGGAGGGGCTGAACAGCGCGGCGGGGATCCGGCCGGCGGCGAACTTCGTGCTGCCGAGGGCTTCCCAGGCGCTCCACGGCTTGCCGTTGTTGAACCAGTAGGCGTGGTAGAGGGAGGTGTCGCGGCCGGTGGCGAAGAGTTCGATGGCGTCGGTGGCCGGGTTGTAGACGGCGCTGGGGGCGCTGGCGAACCGGTAGTCGCCGTTGATAGCCGACCAGTCGCTCCAGCCGGTCATGCCCGGGGTGTAGTAGGTGTGGGCGACCGGGCCGTCGGTGGTGGTGGCGAAGACCTCGGCGGTCTTCGTGGACGGGTTGTAGACCAGGCTCGGGCTGCTGCCGGTGAAGGTGGCCCCGCCCAGGGGCAGCCAGTCGCTCCAGGGCTTGCCATCGTTGAACCAGTAGGCGTGATACATGGTGCCGTTGCGCTCGACCGCGAACAGCTCGATCGCGCCGGTGGCTGGGTTGTGGACGGCACCGGGGGTGGCGTTGAACTGCCGGCCGCCGATGTTCGCCCAGTCGCTCCAGCCGGTCATGCCCGGGGTGTAGTAGGTGTCGGCGACCGGGCCGTCGGTGGTGGTGGCGAAGACCTCGGCGAACAACGCCGCCACGGCGGCGGAGCGGGCCGGGGAGGCCGCGCAGACCGCGATCAGCGCGGCGCGGTCGGCCAACGCCTCCGCTCGGGCCGCAGCCTACGCGGCGTCGAACGCTGCGGCCGCCGCGCAGCGGGCCGCCGCCAACGCCCGAACGGCGGCTGCCGCTGCCGCGGGTGATGCCAGCAAGGCGCACGAGGCGCGGGTCGCGGCCGATGCTGCTGACGCGGCGGCGAAGATCGCCTCGGATGCGCAGGCCACCCTGGTGGAGGCGAACAAGGCCGCCGCGAGCAGCAAGGAGGCCGCCGGAGCCGCGCTCAGTGCCAGGGGCAACGCGGACGCCGCGGCAGGTTCGGCCGACCAGGCCGGCGCGTATGCCGACAGCGCGGGCGGGCAGTCCGCGAAGGCCAAGCGCGCGGCGGAGGCGACGCGTCGTCAGGCCGCCGAGGCCGGGCGCGCAGCGACGGCTTCGCAGAAGCTGGCCGAGGAGGCCGCCGGTCAGGCCGATGCCGCGAAGGCGCTGCTGGCCTCCGCGGCCGAGCACGCGAGCGCGGCGGCGCAGGCCGCCCGGGACGCGGCCGACCACGCCGGGCAGAGCGCCAACGCCGCGCAGGAGTCCACCGACCACGCCAACGCCGCCTCAGGCTTCGCCACCGATGCGCAGACCGCCGTCGACAAGGCCAACGCCGTCCAGGACCTGGCCCGCCGCACCGAGGCGGAGGACCTGACCAACCGCACAGCGGCCGCCGTCGAGACCGCGCGCAAGGCCCGCGCCGAGGAAACCGACAAGCAGGCCGAAACCGAGCAGGCCCGCCAGGAGGTCCAGAAGGCCCGCAGCGAGGCCGACCGCCTGGCCCAGGCCGTCAACCAGCCCGGCGCCACCCCCCAGCAGGTCGCCACCGACGGCCGCAAACTCGCTCTCCTCTCCCGCAAGATCTCCGGATCCTGGGGAGAAGCAGCTGCCGAAGCCGCCCTGACCGGTGACGACCTCGCAGTCTTCTCCTACCTCAAGACCGGGCGCCAGGCCGCCGAGGAGCACGACGCGCGTGAGCGCGCCACGCAGATCTACACGGACGTGGAGAACCAGGCCGTCCGGGCCGCCGCCTACACCGCCCTCCAGGGCGATGCGGCGAAGGTCGGCGCGTTCCTGAGCAGCGGTCAGTACGAGGCCGCGGCGCCGGACAACCGGCTGACGATCACCCGCCTCCTCGACAAGGCCGGCCCCGCCGTCAAGGCCGCCGGCGACACCGCGCTGCGCACCAACACCCCCGAGGCGCTGCGGGACTTCCTCGACAAGGGCCTCACCGACGCGCAGGCCGCGGACGACCGGCTCACCGCAACCCGGCTGGCCGATGCCGCCGACACCGAGCCCGAGCTCAAGGCCGCCGCACGGATCGCCCTCGAAGGCCCCATCCTCAAGCTGCGCGCCTTCGTCGCCGAGGGCCAGTTCACCGCCCAGCAGAAGGACCGGCTGACCGCCGTCCACGTCGCGGACGTCACCGGCCTCATCGTCCAGGCCACTGCGGCCGCGGCCACCGCCCAGAAGAACGCCGCCGAGGCCCAGCGCGTCGCCGCCCTCGCCCGCGGCGCCGCCAACGAGGCCGCAGGCTACGCGGGCAATGCCCAGCAGTCCGCCAACACCGCCGCCGACCAGGTCACCAAGGCTCAGGCCGCCGCCGACGCCGCCCAGGCCAGCGCCATCAAGGCCGCCCAGTCCGCCAAGAGCGCCAACGCCGCCGCAAGCTCGGCCAAGCACGACGCGGCCTCGGCGACGTACTCCGCCAAGCGGGCGTCGCAGTCCGCAGGACTGGCCAGGTGGGCCGCGTCCAACGCCGCCGAGTACGCGAACGCCGCCCGAGCCTCCGCAGTAGCAGCGGGCCAGGACGCCACTGCCGCCCAGGCCGCCGCCGACGACGCCCACACCGACTACGAGACCAAGCTGGCCGCCGAGGAACAGGCCAGGCTCGCCAAGCTCGAAGAGGACCGCAAGAAGGCGGAAGAGCTCCGCAAGCTGCACGATGCGACGCAACAGGCCGCAGACGAACAGGCAGCCAAGCAGAAGCAGGATGCGGTCGCGGCGATCGAGGAGGAGATCAAGAAGCAGAAGGAGGACAGCGACACCGTCAACGCCCTCTACCACCTCTTCTCCGAGAGCGTCCACCTCACCCTCGACATCATCGGAGGCGCCGGCGGGGTCATCGCCCCCGGCCTCGCCGACATCGCCGACCTGGTCAACTGCGCCTACTACGCCGTCGAAGGCCGCACCGCAGAGGCCGTCACCTCCTGCATCGGCGCGATCCCCTTCATCGGTGACGGCGCGGCCGTCGCCAAGCTCGCCCAGTGGGCCAAGAAGTTCGGCTCCTGGGGCGAGAAGGCCGCCGAGTTCATCAAGAAGCTGGTCACTCGGATCCCTCCGACGTGCCCCCTGCCCAACAGCTTCCCGGCCGGCACCCCGGTCCTCATGGGCGACGGCAGTCACAAGCCCATCGAGACCATCAGGGTCGGTGACGAGGTCCTCGCCACTGACCCGCTCACAGGGCAGAGCGCGGGCCAAAAGGTCGACGCCGTCATCTACACGCCTGACGACGTCGACTTCACCGACCTGGACATCGAGGGCGACAACGGTAGCGGGAACCTGACCGCAACCGATCACCACCCGTTCTGGTCCGGGAAGCAGCGCCAGTGGGTCGACGCCGGCGATCTCACCGTCGGCGACCAGCTGCGCACCCCGAACGGGTCCGCCGCGACGGTCACCGGTGTCGAGCACCGGAAGGACCTCCAGGCTGCCTACAACCTGACGGTCCGCAACGTCCACACGTACTACGTGCTGGCGGGCTCCAATGCTGTGCTCGTCCACAACAAGACGTGCCGCGATCCGGACATGGAAGCGGCCAAGTCGGCTCTTTCGTCGTTCGACTCGAAGGTCGGCACTCTCGGTGTCGGCAAGTCGGATACCGGCCTGAAGTTCGAGCTCGTCAGTGGCGACACCGTGAAGGACGCCGAGCTGATCGACTGGGTCAACAAGCAACTCCGGGAGGCCGGCCGGCTGCCGGGAACCTCGACTTCCTGGCGGGCGAGCGACGTCGAGCAGAAATTCGCCGCCCTCATGCACACCAAGGGAATCGACAGGGCCGAACTGGTAATCAACTACCCGGGCGGCCCGTGCCCCAACAAGCTCGGCTGCCAGGATGTAATGAACCTACTGGTTGGGCCGAACAAGAGGCTTGAGGTACATTGGCCGGACAAGGACGGAAATTGGCAGATGACGCCATTCGGAGGGTTGCCGGGATGACAGCTCGGGCTCGGGCTCAAGCCCAGTACACGCGGGAGCACAGCGAGCAGCCGGTGGCCATGACGTCCGCTGAAGACGTCGATCACCTTGTCGACGAGCTGCTGGCCGGCCCCGAGGACCACAACCTCGCCGAGATCCACTCGTTGGAACGAGAGCTCACCTGGGCGGGTTATCCCGACCACCAGTTCCTCGTCGGCGTGAACAGGGACCTCGGCGTCGGAGTCGTGTCCTTCATGGACGAGAGCGGGAATTACGCGAGCACTGGATCTCCTGACGCCAGGCCCGAACCCGATTACTACTCGATGATGCAGAAGACGGTGTTTCCGGACGGATCGGAAATTCCCGTCGACCTTGTGCGCTCGGCCGTCAAGGAGTTCGTCCTCTCCGGAGGGCAGCGACCCTCCTGCATCGAGTGGTCGAAATTCAGCTGGTGAGTCCACCGACAATTGCATAGCCGACTGCCGCCTCGGAAGTTCCCGAGGCGGCAGTCTCGTTTTCGGGGCGGGCCGCACGGGAGCGGTTACGACCGCAGGCCGTGGATCGCTTCCAGGTCGGGCAGAAGAACGCGGAGGTCGCTGCCTCGCTGCGGGTGAGCGAGCGGTCGGTGGAGCGGTGGCGTCGGGCCCGGGGCGAGTGCGGCCAGGCCGGGGTGCTATCGAAGGGCTCTCCGGGGCGGTCCCGGCTCGGCGAGAGCCAGGTCGCCAGGCTGGAGCGGGAGTTGGAACGCGGTCCGCTGGCCCACGGGTGGGCCGATCAACGATGGACGCTCGCGCGGATCAAGACACTGATCGGTCGGCTGTTCCACGTCTCCTACACGGTCGAGGACGTGGCGATTGCTGAAGCGGCAACTGTTCCGCGCCTTGGCCCTGCCAGGTGAGCCCCCGCACGGCCGATCGAGTTCGACACCGTCCTCAAAGACGCCCTCGCCCGCTCCTTCCACGTCCTGGTCTGCGACGAGGCCCAGTGGCCCTCCCGGGAACGGTGTGGGTTGCGGGATTCGGGTTCCGGTGGCGCTGCCGTTCCTTCGGCGGCTCGCTGATCCGTCTGGTGATGGTCGGTTTTCAGGTGACACCTGAACCGGCGACCGGGGAGTAGGGGGTCCAGACTGTGGTGGTGCGTCATCCGCCGTTGGCGGACAGTGGCTTGGCGGGGACGGACCCGTCTGCGGCAGGTCCTGCTTCGCAGACCGCCCGCCCGGTGTGGGAGATCGGACCGGACGAGGCGGACGCGATGGGCCGTGCCCTGGTCGCGGCGGGCCGCGCGCCGGGGACCCGCCGCGCGTACGTTCAGGCGCTGCGATCGTTCCCGGAACTCCTGCGCGAGCGCCGGCAGGACCGGCTGGACACCCGACACCGACTCTGCGGACGGTGGCCGGGCCTGGACCGCCCGTGTCGTGTCCGAACTCCCACTTGGCCAGGTCACCATGAGAACCTCATGATGTCGTCGGGGAGGCCTCGCCGGTTCGGCAAGGAATCGGACACGGAGGGGCGGAGATGTCCATGGGGACGGAGGGCGCGCTGCACGCCGATGGTATGCCCGCGGAGGGCGGATTCGATTACTGGCGGGAGGCGATCACAAGGACGCGGGACTGCGAGATGAGCAGCGCTCACGCCGGCAACTTCGCCGCACAGATGCAGCGTTCGGAGCTGGGGCCGGTGGTCCTGCTGGGGACGTCGTTCCCGTCCGCACGGTTCCGGCGGACCGAGCGCATGGTACGGCAGTCGGATCCGGAGTTGGTCCACCTGACATTGATGCTCAGCGGCACCATGGCGATGAGGCACTGCACCGACCGGACCGAGGTCTACGGGCCCGGCGACATATTCCTGGCCGACAGCTCACATCCGTATGAAGCCCGCGCCACCAGCGCCCGCGCCACCGGCCCGGCGGAACCCCGGGTCGAAGGCGTGGGCATCGACGTCCCGGCGGCGATGCTGTCGATTCCCCGGCGTCAGGTGCGCGGTCTGCTGGGCCAGGGGCTTCTCGGGCGCAATGGCGCCGGTGCACTGCTCCTGGAGTTCCTGCGCGGCCTGCACCGACAGGCCGCTGTGCTGCGGCCCGCCGAGGCATCCCGGATCGGGGTGGTCCTGGTCGACCTGGTGGCGGCGTGGATGGCCCGCGAGCTCGACGCCGAGCACACACTGTCGCCGGATGCCCGGCGGCGGGCCCTGGTGGAGAACGTCCGGTCGTTTATCCGGCACAACCTCCACGACATTGGTCTGACCCCGTCCGAGGTCGCCGCCGCCCACCACATCTCCGTCAGCTACCTGCACCGCCTCTTCACCCAGGAGTCGCAGGGGGAGACCGTCGCCGCCTGGATCCGCGGCCAACGACTGAAGAAGGCTCACCGCGAGCTGGCCGACCCCGCGCTGTGCGCCGTGCCGGTCCACGTCGTCGCCGCCCGCTGTGGCATTCCCCGGGCCCCGGAGTTCTGCCGCGCCTTCAAGTCCGCGTACGGGCTCTCCCCCAGCGAGCACCGGCACCGGGCACTGTCCGGAACCTCGCAGGAGTAGCCGCCGGTCCTGCGGATCGGCGCGGTGGGGGCCCCGGCCGCGGGCCGGGGGCCCCCCGCGGCGGCCCCACGGCGTGGCGGCCTGCGCACAGGACGGGCTCACCCTGGCGACCGGCGGCGCGGGCCACGGTCGGCACCCCCGCTGTTGTCGCCGCCGGCCCTGCGGAGGGGCGGGGGGGGCGCCCGGGCCTCGGCCGGGCCCCCACCGGTCTCCGAGCGGTCAGCCGGTGGTGGTGGTGGTGATGGCCTTGGCTGGTGACACCACGGCGGAGGCGGCGCCGTCCCGGTCGTGCGGGCAGGAACGCCTGCACGACCTGCTCCTTCGGGAGGCAGAGGACAGGCCGCTGCGTACGGACCTGCTCGCCGCGCTCCGTCGTCTCGGCCCGTCTCGTTCGGCCGCGGGGACTTGTGGGCTCGCATGTTGATGTGTCGCGTATTCGCCAGGGCGGTATCGACGGCATGGCGTTTCCGAACCACTGCCACAAGATCGCAGGCCGGTCGCGTTAGAAGGGCATGGAGCAAACATCGAGGGCGGGGATACCGGCGCCCGAGCCGGGGCCGCCCGACTTCCCGGCCTTCCCGGCCTTCGTGGCCTCCCGCGGGCGGCACCTGCTGCGCACCGCCTTCCTCCTCACCGGAGGTGACGCGTACCTTGCCGAGGATCTCGTGCAGGAGGCGCTCGGCAGGGTCTTCGTGAAGTGGCGGAAGATTTCGCGGCTCGACAACCCGAGCGGCTACGCGCAGACCGTCCTGGTCAACACCTTCCTCTCGCACCGCCGCCGGCGCAGCAGCACCGAGCGGGTCACCGACGTGCTGCCGGACGTCGCCGTCGACGACCCCGACCCGGCGCTGCGGCTGACGCTGCTGCGCGCGCTCGGGGAGCTGCCGGCGCAGGACCGGGCGGTGCTGGTGCTGCGGTTCTGGGAGGACCGAAGCGTGGAGGAGACGGCGGCCGTGATGCGGCTGAGCAGTACTGCCGTGCGCTCGCGGAGCAGCCGGGCGCTGGCCCGGATGCGGGACAAGTTCGAGACCGGAACGGCCGAGGAGAAGGCGGTGCTGCGCCATGGCAACTGACGGCGACTTCGAGGGCGAGTTCGCGCGGGCTCTGCGCGGCGCGGCCGCCCTTGCGCCCGAGGCGGTGCTGTCCACGCTGGCGGCCGGCTCCGAGCGGGCCGGGCGCCGGCGGCGGAACCGGCGGCGGGCCGTGATGGCCGGGAGCGTGGCGGCGGCAGTGCTGGTGGCCGGGGGCGCGGGGGTACTCGCGGGCGGTACGGGGGCGGACGCCTCCGGGCCGGCGGGCTGGGAGCTGGTGCGGCCGATGACCGCCGAGGAGGTGGTGCGGCTGGTGACCGGGCTGCTGCCGCCCGGCTCGGTGAAGGTACAGGTCGCGGAAACGCCCGGCGTCCCGGGACCGCCGGGGAACAAGCACGAGACCTTCGGTGTGCTGCTCTACGACGACGGCAAGGGGCAGAGTCTCATCTCGTACCGCGTGGAGCGCGGCTCGCAGAAGCCCGACGCGGCCGCGGTCTGCATGGATCCGTTCAACACGCCGCAGGACTCCTGCGACCGCACCGTCCGTTCGGACGGTTCCGTGCTGGTGATCGACAAGTTGCGGGACAGGAACGTCGCCGACCAGCGTGAGTGGCGGGCGACCTCCGCGGCGCCGGACGGCACCGTGGTTCAGGTCATCGAGCACAACGGCCAGCCGGCCACCCCCAACCGGCCGACGCCGCCGCTGGACGCCGGGCAGCTGGGCGCGCTGGTGACCTCGCCCGCGTGGGAGCGGGTCGTCGACGCGCTGCCGGCGAACCCGAACGCACCGGCGAACCCGAAGGCACCGGCGAACCCGAAGGCACCGGGGAAGCCGGAGGGGAACGGACCGGAGCCGGTCACCGCCACCCCGTCGCCCGCCGCCTCCACCCCGGCGCCGACGGACCTGGTCGCGGCACTGGCCGCATTGCTTCCCCCGGGTGCCGAACCGTCCGGGCAGGACGGGCAGCACGGCAGCCTGACGGTCGCGTTCGAGGGCCGCACCAGCATGCTCTCGCTCCGCGTCGAACCGGCCGGCCCGCGTGGGCTTGAGGACAAGAAGTACGCCGAACAGAGCCCCAAGGCCCCTCTGGAGGCGCGGGAGGAGCTGGCCGACGGCACGCTCGTCGTCGTCAACAGCTTCGGCAACGGCAAGACCGCCGTGAACCCGGTCCTGCACTGGATGGCCGCGGTCTACTACCCGGACGGCCGTAGTGTCACGCTCAACGAATGGAACGGCGAGAACGGATACACGTTCCGGCCGGGGACGCCGGCGCTCTCCTTGGAGCAGCTCAAGGCCATCGTCACGGCCGCCGCCTTGAGGAACTGACGCCAACGGCGGCCCGGGCGGGACGTCGACCGGGATGCCGTGGCCCGCGGTCGCGGACGTCGGCATCGCGCGGGCGATGGACGGCGCCGCCATGAACCCGCTCGTCGGGAGCGGGACTGTGATTGGGCGCCGAGCTGCCACCAGGGTTGACCGGCCCTTCCCTCGACGGGGCCGGTCGACCGGGTGGTCCGGATGCCTGGCGGATCAGGCGGCGGGCGGCGGCGGTTCGCGCAGCCGGCTGACGGGGGAGAAGGCCGGCGGGCCGAGCCGACGGCGATCGTGGCGGGCCCTCGCGCGAGACGCGTGCCCAGTTCCGTGGTGTTGCACCGGGGTGCGACGCGGGGCCGATCAGGCGCTATGTGGCCCGGAGGGGCCCGGCTGGGCGTGTTGCACCGGCCGCTGCTCGGTCCGCCGGCCTCGTGCTCGCTGACCGCCTGTCCTGTGCCACCGGACCTTGACCGTGTGCCACTGAACCTTGACCACTGCGCGGTTTGTGTCGCTGAAGATCGACCGCCCAGGTCGGCGCCCTGGAGCGCCGTCCGGCGCAAGAGCGCCACGACGGCTCCGGATGACGCTTCTTGAGTGGCCCTGGGATGGAGTGGATGCGAGGGCCGTGGTGGTGTGCACGGCCCTCGCACCGGGTGTGGGGCGCCCCGTTCCCGCCCTCGTCGTCCGGATCTGCACGTGGTGGTGAGCTGTGTGGTGTGCTCTGTCACCTGTACGCGATGCTGAGCTGCACTGTTGGTGAGGAATCGAACCCCTGCGTTGCTCTTCACGCGCCAGGGGCCGGATAAACCGCCGACCCGCGGTGTGTGCACGCCTCCGTGACGACTACCTGCTTCCCGCACCCAGCTTGTGGGGTCAGTCCTCGATCAGGTCGATCTCCCAGTTGGTGCGCTGGATCAGGGTGTCCACCTCGCGGATTTCCTTGGCCAGGAGGTCCGCCTGGGCGTGGAGCTCGGCGACCGGGAGGGCGGAGAGGATCCTGAGCTCGGACCGCAACTGCCGTACGGATCCGCGCTGGTCGCGTCCGGAGGCGGCGTCGGCTGCCGCGGTGGTCACCGAGTGGCGCAGCCGCAGGACGTCCCGGCGGGCGAGGGCGTCGGTAAGGGTGCCGCCGCCCTCGATGAGCGCGGTGGAGTTGGTCCGGTTGATCTGACGGATCAGCCGCTCCAACTCGTCCAGCACTTCTCCGGCCTGGGCCAGGACCTCCGCCGCGTTCTCGGCCGGTTCCTCGCCCTCCTGGTAGCGGGCGCTGCCGACGACGCGCGCCCGCAACTGCTCCACCCGCCGCACCGCAGCCGCGCGCTGGGCGAGCGCTTCAGCCAGTTTCACCGCGTCATCACCTCTACGTCCTACTGATCGTCCGGTAAGTATGCACGTCGGTGCCTGACAGCGCGGCTCGCGGGGTGGGGTCGGCCGGACCGACCCGGCGGGCGCCGGGCGGGTTCATGGAACGACCATCACGGGTCCGGTGAGACCAGCAGGATCAGATGGGACTCAATCCACCCTGAAAGGTTCGTCACCTTCACAGCGGACGGGGTGGCGGTGCCCGCGGCGGCGCTCACCCTGGTGCTGATGCGCGGTCCGGCCAAGCCCGCCGAAGCCCCGGCCGACGAGCCCGAGTTGGCGCCGATGGTCGGCTGATTTCCCAACTCCCGTACGGCCCTGGCTGCTTCGCGCGGCCGGGGCCTTGCGCGTTTCAGGCCGCCGCCGCCAACTGCCCGTTCAACGCGGTCCGTAGCCACTCGTGCGCACTGCCGAGGGTGGGCTCGTCGTCCGCCGTGAGCTCGCCGGCGAGCTCCCAGTAGCGGGCGATCACCGGATCGTCGGTGACGGTGAGCATGATCCGCAGCCGCCGGCGGAACGCCGGGGTGTCCCGGGTGGAGCGGGACGCGGCGTGGGCGGCGACGAAGCTGTCGAGCGCGGCGCTGTCGTACGGGTCCCGCCCGGCGCGCAGCTCCGTCGAGGCGAGGTCGTACGCCTCGGCGAGGCCCTGGTAGAGCACGGTGGGCCGGTACTCGCTGTCGGTGCGGGCGAGTTCGTTCGGGCAGGCGGTCTTGCCGGTGGGGGAGTGGCTGCCGCCGGAGCAGCCGCGGCCGGCGAGCGCGTGCAGCCGGGCGAAGGCCAGCACCTGGGCGGGCGCCGGGTCGGCCGGCGGCTGCGGGACGGCGGCGTCGACGATCGCGGCGACCAGTTTGGCGGACATCCGGGGCGGCAGCGCGCGGCGCCAGAACCGGGCCAGCGCGGTGGTGTCGGGCGGGGTGGACAACCCGCCGATCAGGGTGAGCCGGTCGGCGCGCTCCTCGGGCGGGCAGTCGTGCAGCAGCCGCAGGGCGGCCTCGCGCCAGCGCAGGGCGGTGAGCTGGGAGCCGAGGTCGCTCAACTGCCGGGCCACCGCGTCCTTCAGGGCGTCCCCGAGCACCTCGTCCTGCTCCAGCAGCCGGCCGACCTCCGGGACGGGCAGGTCGAGCGTGCGCAGGGACCGGATCAGTCGCAGCCGGTCGAGCGCCTCGGG
This sequence comes from Kitasatospora sp. NPDC058190, assembly GCF_042883685.1. NCBI lineage: Bacteria > Bacillati > Actinomycetota > Actinomycetes > Kitasatosporales > Streptomycetaceae > Kitasatospora > Kitasatospora sp. NPDC058190. Next base: position 4,786 of record NZ_JBHVVI010000065.1, on the reverse strand, counting down.
CCCGTACCGGCGGTGGCCGCCGGAGCTGCGGCCGACTTCGGGCAGCAGGCCGCGGTCGGAGTAGAAGCGGACGGTCTTGACGGTGACGCCCGCGTGCTCCGCGAGCTCACCGATGCTCAGCAGAACGGCTGGTGGCACGGCTTGAACCTCCCTCAGGGGGAGTTCCTACGGTACCCGTGTGCCCGGCCGGACGGGGGTCGGGCGGGCGATCACACATGTCGTAGGAGGCAATCATGACTGCATTTGTGCTGGTATCAGGTCACTTCACCCGCGCCTGGATCTGGCGGGACGTGAGTGCCCGCCTCCGGGAGACGGGCGCCGAGGTGTACGAGGCGAACCTCGCCGCCGAGGCCGGAGCCGGGCTGGAGACGCACATCGAGGACGTCCTCCGCCTGATCGACGCGGCGAACGACCCCGAGCTCGTCCTGGTCGGCCACGACTACGGCATCCACCCGGTGCTCGGCGCCGCCGACCGGCGGGCAGAGCGGATCACCCGGATCGTCTACCTGGACGCCGGCCTGGTGAAGGACGGCGACCGGGCCGTCCAGCTGGTGCCGGACCAGACGGCCCGCGAGCTCCTGCTCGACCCGGCCCGCACCCCCGCGGACGGCCTTCTCCCGGCCCCCGGCCGCGGCGACTGGCACCGCTGGGGCAGCATCGTGGGCCTCTCTGCCGGGGCGCTGGACCGGCTGACCGCCGAGGCCACCCCGCAGCCCGTCGCCACCCTCACCGAGCCGCTGCGGCTCACCGGGGCGTACACCGCCGTGCCGACCTCCGGGATCTTCTGCACCGCCGGCGGCATCAGCATCGCCGGCGTGGAGGCCATGGTCGGCTCGGGCCTGCCGCAGTTCGAGCCGCTGACCGACCCCCGGGTGGGCTTCTTCGACCTCGACACCGGCCACTGGCCGATGCTCTCCCGCCCGGCGGACCTGGCCGGCATCCTGATCCGGGCCGCCGCCGGCGAGGGACACCGGATCGCCCCGCTGCCCGCTGCCGAGGAGCCCCCCTTCGCGCGGCCGCACGTCCTGGACCTGCCCGAGCGCCCGCTGCCGGACTGCCCGCGCGAGCGGATCGACAACCTCGACCTCTACTTCCCGGGAGACTCCGCGGAGGCCTTCGCGGACCCGCTGCCGGCGATCCTGTTCGTCCACGGCGGTCCGGTCTCCGAAGACGTCCGGCCCACCCCGCGCGACTGGCCGACATACATCGGCTACGGCAAGTACGCGGCGGGCCTCGGCGTCATCGGCGCGACCGTCGAGCACCGGCTGTACGGCCTGCACGCCTACCCGCAGGCCGCCGAGGAGATCGCCGCGGCCGTCGACGCACTGCGCGCCCACCCCCGGGTGGACGGCGACCGGATCGCGCTCTGGTTCTTCTCCGGTGGCGGCCTGCTGACCACCGACTGGCTGGCCAACCCGCCCGCGTGGCTGCGCTGCCTGGCCGCGAGCTATCCGATACTCGCGCCGCTGCCCGGCTGGGAGGCCGTCGACGAGCGCTTCCACCCGGTCGAGGCGGTCGCCGGGGCGGGCCGGCTGCCGATCGTGCTGACCCGGGCCGGGCTGGAGGCGGAGGCCATCGCGGCGGCCGTTGCGGAGTTCGTGGCGGCGGCGGAGGAGCACAAGGCGGAGCTGGAGCTGATCGACGTCCCGAACGGGCGCCACGGCTTCGAGGTGCTCGACCACGTCGACGAGGTCCGCGACGCCATCGCCCGGGCCTGCGCCTCGGTCCTGCGGCACCTGCGGGCGTAGCGTTCGGGGGCGCGGCTTCCGAGTACGTCCCTGAGCACGCCCCCGACCTCGACCCTGCCACGCTGGGCCAGGTCATGAGTTGGCTGGAGCGCATCCGCACCGCGGCACTCGCGTTGCGCGGCACCGAACAGATCCCGCCCTCAAGGCCGGCGGCGCGCCGCCGGCGGATCGGAGCCCGGTCAGCCGGCCCGCCGTACGGAAAGGCCGGCCCACCTCGCGGTGGCGTCGGCTGTGACCTACGCGGCCAACCGTACGCGCGGCTACTTCTTGACGCCCTTCCTGGCGTAAAGGTTGCCCTCGGCGGTGAGGTCTTTGGTCACGCGGAGGCCGTTGGCGCCGACCGTGGTGAACTTCGTGGTACCGCCGTCGCTGACGTTGATGTCCTTGTTGGCATGCAGCGCGCCGTGCGCCACGAGGTCTCCCTCGACGCTGAGTCGCGACTCGGGCGGGTGTGAGGCTCCCCGGTTCCCACGGTGGACCGGGGAGCGGGGGTCAGCCGGGGATGAGGCCGTCGTCGCTGAGCATGTCGCGGACCTCGTCCATGGTCGCGTCGGGCCCGGGCAGGATCGGCTCGGAGGGTTCCAGGGCCGTCGTCGGGGAGGGGCTCGCCCAGGCGGCGGACGGCGTCCAGGAGGGCGCCGAGGCTCCTCCTGAAGCCTTCTTCGTCGCCGGCCTCCATCTCTGCCAGCAGCTCTTCGTCGAGCTTGTTCAGCGCGGCGAAGTGGGAATCGGCCGGCTTGATCCGGCCCTCGCCCATGATGCGAACGATCACGGTGGTCTCCCGTCCTTGAAGGGGTGCTCCGGACCCAGCGGTCGGAGCGCTCTCCCCTCATCCCACCGCTCTTCCAGGAGGTGGTGGCCGGGGCGGTGGGGATGAGGGCGGTCAGACCGCGCAGGCGGCTCACCACGGCATTCTCTCTGGGATGGGGCAGGCGTGGTGGGCGCACGAGGTCGCCCCAGCCGGGCCGGTGCCCGACGACCCCGCTCACCCCCGTGCCAGCGGCGCTGCATGCTGCACCTCGCCGCTGTACGGCGTGACGTCCTCCCCGAGCCCAACGGAGAAAGCGTCAGAGCGTACGGCGACACCGGCTCAGGTGTTGCCCGGTGTGCTGCGGTGGTCGGCATCGCGGCCGCCGGCGCGACCACAGCGGCAACCGGTGGTACGTAGCAGCGCGAAGGGCAGCCACGGTCCGATGAGACCGGGGCCGCCCTCGTGTGCCGACTCAGCGGGCGAACTTGGCGTACTCGTCGAAGTCGATCTTCTGGTCGCCGTTCTCGTCGGCCATCCGCACGATCATCTGGGCGTTCTCGTCCGAGACCTTCCCGCTGGCGCTCTGGAGAGATGCCTTGAATTCGTCGGCGGTGATGAATCCGTCTCCATCGGTGTCGATCTTGTCGAAGGCTGCGCGCTTGTCGGCACTCATCTGGGGGTCTCCCTCGGGTCATGGATACTGACTGTGGGTTAATGATCGACCGCGCGTGACAGGCGCGGGCGGCCGGAGCGGCGTTCGGGTGATCGGTGACGGCTGATCAACGGGCCTGGATCCAGGATCCGAGGGGCGCCGTGTCAATGAAGTCGACGTTGGGGGCGGCGAGGGGCTGGCCGGCAGCCGGGTCCCCTCCGCGGAGGATCTCCTCGGCCCGGCGGTAGAACAGCCGGGCCTGACCGGCTGCTGGGCGGCGTCCATGGTTCGGGACTGCCTACCAGGCCCGCCAGACCACCGACGCCGCCCACCGCCGCCTCGCCGGCGCCGCCGCCCAGCCGCTCTACACCGCCCTCGACCGCGCTGGCCTCCACGCGCTGACCGACGACGACCACCAGGCCGTCCGCGACCTCACCCACCACCTCGACCCCGCCACGCTGCGCCAGGTCATGAGCTAGCTAGCTGGTGATGCCAACGACCAGACCGCCATCACGCCATCACTATCTACGACCAGTGCGCTGGGATCGCCCGCAGGCACGAGTACGACAACCTCGGCAGGATCCAAATCCTTGAAGATCAGTTGCTCCGCGACGCGGCCGAAGTGGTCTTCGAGGCGCACGGGCGATGGTGCGCAACGATGGCAGATGCGTTGGGAAAGCACACACCGCATCCTCCGGGGGCTGTTCTCAGCAGCGCCATAGAGGCCTACTTCATGCGAGCGCGCTTGGTGATAGCGGCCGGGTGAGCGGCGGCTGCCCCTGGTGACGTACCGACCGGCGCACCGAGGCCACGGCGCGGCTGGGCGATTACTACCTCGTCGCCACCAATGAGGCTGCCCGTCTCGCCAAGCTGCCGTTCGCCACCAGCAGGGAGGCCCGTGAGGCCGAGCAGGCCGTGATCAAGGCGCTTCGTCCGCAAGGCCGGCGGAAGAAGGAGGGTTTCCTGACGCCCGCGCAGATGCCCGCCGGCGGCTGGACCGAGACCTTCGACACCACCGGCCTCACTGCTGCTGTCGATGGCCCAGAGCCAGGGCGATCCTTCGATCGCTGCGTGATGCCCGGTGAAAGCGGTGCGTTTCGCACTGTACCCACCGGTGCACGTTGGGGTGTACGCCGACACCTGCCACAGAACAAGCCCAGCTGGCCGGCCGGGGCACACTCAGAGCACGATGGACAGCAACCTGGGGCGGGGCCGCCTGGGGTCGGTCTGCTCGCTGCCGTCCTGGCCGTGACAGGCGGGGCAGATGGCATCGCCCAGGGCGGCGGCGGTTGCCCGGGCCAGGGCTGAGTCATTGGCGGCGAGGTCCCGGGTCCCGTCCGCAAGTTGCTGTTCCGCGTCGTGGACGACCCGCTCAATGGCCGTGGACATGATCATCTCAGCAGCCTATCGGCGATCTGCCTGGCGGGGACCGCGTTGTCGGCCAGGCAACGGCGGTGTGACCTGTGTTCGACCCCGAGGGCAACGAGTTCTGCGTCGAGCGCGGCCACGCCCGAGGCTTCGCCTGATGCGCCGCGAGGGTGGGGGGGCGGGGCGGGGGCGCCCCGCGCGGACCCCCCCCCCGCGGCGCGGAGGGGGGGGGGGGGGGGTGGGCGGGGGGGGCGGGGGGGAGGATTG
>NZ_JBHVVI010000064.1:0-51724 GCF_042883685.1 Kitasatospora sp. NPDC058190 | reverse complement strand
GTCCAAGCACACCTGCTCGAACTCCTCAGCATTGACGAAACCCGACCCCGCTGGCTGGAGACCTAAAACCCCATGTGCGAAGTCCGGGACTAGCCAGGCCCCAGGTACGCGCGTATCGGCGGCCGGCTGTACCCGACGTGTCGGGTACAACCGGCTCCTGGTCGCGGCGCCCTGACGCCGCGCAGGTGCGGGCGGTCAGAGGTGGTGCGCCACGAAATCGGCCACCTGCGTGCCGAGTTGCTGACCGGCCTGGTTGTCGATGGCGGTGTGCTGGCCGGACCAGATCCGGCTGAGCCACGCTTCGGTGGCGGCGTCCTGGAAGCCGGCGAAGGTCCGCGTGACACCTTTCGACGTCACCGTGATCCGGTGGTGCGTGCCGTAGAACCCGGCGAGCGTCGTCGCCGCAGCTTGGCTGAGCGCGCCGTGAGCGCCGGGGTATGACGGATCCGGGGCGGTCGGCAGCAGCGGGGTCCAGCTGGGATCGCCGACGATGCCCCGGTTGTAGTGCGTGTCGCCGAGCCGGATCGCGGTCACCGGCCGCCACACGTGGTAGGCGTACTTGGCGTCGTACATCGCGATCGCGGTGTCGGCGAGCGACAGGTCGAGCCGGGCGAAGACCTTCACCGCCTGCTGCAGGCTTGCGTTTTGGGAGGTGACGAGGCCCTGCGCGACCTGGTTCCACACGTTCCAGACGGGCGCCGCCGCCCAGAACTTCGCGGCCGCGGTCTGATCGTGCGTGCGGGTGGTACTGGTCTTGCTGCCCAGGCCCTTGACCTCGTTCAGGGCACTCGCGTACGCGGCGCTGCTCACGGCCGGCGGCGCTGCCGGGCGGAACTGGCTCCCGCTGGTCAGCACGAACGGCTTGACCGCACCCCAGTCGCTGAACACCGGCATGGGGAAGGCGGGCGGCGTGGGCCGGTAGTCGCCGGGCAGGCTGCCGGGAGTGAACTGCGGCGGCTTGGTTGAGGACCCGTCAGTGGACCGCAGGCTGATCAGCTGGCGCGCGACCGCTGCTCCCACGCCGATGCCTGCCTGCTTGCCGGCGCTGTTGGCGATCGCGGACAACTGGCCGCTCAGCTGCTGGTCCACGCTTGCGCGCTTGGTGGGGTACAGGGCGGCCAGCACATCGTGAGCTGCCTGGTCCGCCGCGACGTCCGCACGTGCACCCTGAGGTGCCGGCACCGAGAACGCGTACACGGGGTCCGCGTGGGTGATCGAGGCCACCGCGTCGTACTCGGCGGCCTGGAGCAGCGCGAAGCTACGCGTGGGCTGGACGGTGGCCGGTTGGGCCTTGGGATCGCTCAGGATGCCGATGAGCTCGCGGTTCCACGCCACGACCGACCTGCCGGACCCCGCAGCGGCGGTGCTCGTGGTCGGCGACTGGGCGACGGCGGCGGTGGCCCCGAAAGCCGGGCTGGTGAGTCCGGCTGCCAGCACCGTTCCGATCAGGACGGCGAGTGTCTTCTGCTTTCCACTCATTTCGGTGGCTCCTTCTCGCTGGTGGCGGGTCGCGGCAACAGGCGGCAACGCTCGGACCACTCGGGTGCATCACGTGGGCCGCTGCGGACCAGGGAGTCCAGGTACATGGGTGTGTGCTCTCTACTGATCAGCCCGCGAGGCGGGCCGGGTGGGGGTCGGTCATTCGGTTGGTGTTTTCCGTGCCGGGCCCCGGCCTTGGAGACGTGCACAGCTTCCGGGTCAGCGCGGACGTCGTACTGCCGTACGCGGGTGGGCCGGACGTGGGGTGTCGGCTGAACAACGGGTCGGTGGCGTAGCGGAGCTCGGTGAACGGGACGTGCGCCGGTAGCTGGACGCGGGCGGGACCGGCCGCGCGGCGGGGAAGGCCCTGAGGGGCGGCGGAACCATCTCGGTCATCTCGGCTCACTCCTTGCCGGATGGAGGGAAGGAGGGGATCCCGGGGATCGGGTGCTCGTCAGATTCCACGGTTCCGGGGTCCGTGCGGTTCGGCCCGTAAGCACCTTTTGCGAGATTTCATTGATTTGTGGCATATGCGATGAGCGGCCGGGAACGCAGAGACCCGGGTGCTCCGACAGCAACTCGCTCGACCAGGTCCGCAGGCGCAGCGCCGAGACGAGCTCCACCTGCCCGAGATCGGCCTTCACGGCCTGAGGCGCACCGCTGCCACCAGCGTGATCGCCCCGCGCCATCTCCCGAACTGCCCGGACGCCTCGTGGGCACACATCGACCCTTGAGGTCGCCGCAGGTCACGGCTCCGCTGAGCGCCGTGTGCCCACCAACTGGCGAACTCTGGAGACACGAACGGGCCGAACCACATGGCGCCCGTCGCACGTGAAAGTAGACAAGCGCTGGTATTCACGAGATCTCCTCCCCATCCCCCGTCCCATCCGCAAGGAGTGAGCTGAGATGACCCAGCTACTCCCCACGAACTCCCGCCGCCGCCGCAACGCTCGGCTCCACGCCACGCGCCGAAGCCCGCAGCGTCCCCGGTTCGCATCCATCACGGGTGTGCTGCCTGCGCGAGGTTGCTGCCGCCGCCAGGCGCTGCTCACCTTGCCGGCGCAGGAAGCACTCGTCTCCGCCGCCCGTCACTTCACGGCGGAGCTGCTGGAAAGCTGGAGCATTCCCCAGGACGAGCGGGACTCCGCCGTTCTCATCGTCGACGAACTCGCCGCCAATGCCGCCCGGTACGGCCACGAGTGCATGACGCTGCAGCTGGTCCTCGACCACCACGTGCTGCACATCGTGGTCGTCGACTCCGGAGCTGACGTAGGCCGCCCCAGCCATCACATCGCCCCTGACGAACACGGTCGTGGCAACGGCATCGTCGAGTTCCTCTCACAATCGACCGAGGTCCGCCAAGCTCCGGAGGGTCGCGAAGTCCACGCCTGCCTTCAGTGGTCAGCGTGACCGCACCCGGTGAGGCTTTGGTCGCCAGGTGAGCGCGTCGCTCACCTGGCGACCGCGATGAGCATGGCATGGCCTTCGGTCTCCGGCGCGGTCGGCGATGGGGGGCGGGGATGACCGCCGTCGCCCGAACCCGCTTCCCCCGTCCCGCGGTGAACGTCGTGCCACGCGGCGTGACCTGTGCCCCGCCTGTCCGGCCGGCCCGTGCCGGCTTTGGAGGGCTGCCGGCCGTGAGGCGCCCGACCTGGCCGGGGCGTCACGCCGGGATGGTGAGCAGCTTCTGGCCGTTGCCGGCGTAGATGTCGAAGTGACTGATCGTTCCTGGGGACATGGGTACGGTCCCGGAGATCTTGGCGCCACGCGGGTACTCGCCGGCCTGCCAGGTGGCGGCGGTCGCCGCGGTGCCCGTGATCCCGGCCGCTTGCAGGCTGCATGTGATCCCGGGGGGTGCTCCCTTCGCCGAGACCTGCAGGGCGGTGCCCCAGGCCGCGGGCGAGACCTCGACCGTGGCGGACACGCCGGTGGTGGGGTCGGTTCCGGAGAAAGTATGGACCGGGGCCGGTGACGTCGGTGCGGGCTGCGCGACCTGGCTGCTCGTGGACACGACGGCAGCCAGCCACGTACCGCCCGACGCTGCCGCGGCGATGAGCGTCGTGGCGGCTGCGACCGCTACCAGTTGCCTCCGCACGGCGTTACGGCGTCGGGACGCTGCCTGCTGGAGCAGCCGGTCGAGCCGGCTTCGCTCGGTTTGCTGCGGTACGCCCGGCCCGGCAGCGGCCGCAGGCTGCGGCTCTGGCTGCGCTCGCGCGCGTGCGGCGGCCCGCTGTACCAATCGGTCGGCCAGCTCCTCGCCGGGCGCGGGCGGTGCCTCGCCTGCGGCCTCGGCCTCGCTGACCTTCGCGAGTAGCGCGGGCATTCCCGCCAGTTCGGCATGCTCGGCCTGACACTCGGCGCATTCCGCGAGGTGGGCGCGGACCTGCTCCGTCTCCGCCGGGGACAGCGTTCCCAGCACGTATCCGCCCAGGGAGAACCGGACGGCGTCACGGTCGCCGTTCATGGCCCGCACCTCCTCCACTCCGCCGTCACGGCTCGATACCCCGTTCCTGCAGCGCCAGCCACAGCGCCTTCAAGGCGTAGTACGTGCGCGACTTCACGGTGCCCACCGGAATGCCGAGCACCTGCGCGGCCTCGACCATCGTCCGGCCCCTGTAGTACGTCTCCAGCAGCACGGCCCGGTGATCCGGGGAGAGGGTACGCCTGGGTGCGATCCAGCTGCACCATCGCGACGCCGAGCAGTTCCTTCGCCGACATGAAGATCAGATGCGGCGGTTTGGCGCTGGTGTGCCGGGCGAGGCGCACCAGGTCGTCTTCGAGTTGGTCGAGGCTGAGGTCGGGCAGCAGTCGAGCAGCCGCGTCGGCGGCGTGGGCACGGGCATCTCGTGCGGTCATGGCCAGTTCTCTTTCATCGAGCACGGGTTCCGCCACCGCTAGCAGTGCTCGAACCTGCTCGTCGGTGTAGAGAGCGAAGAGCTCGTCCACTGGTCTGCCGAAGATGCGCTTGAGGATCGCGGGCGCCGGGTGGTGAGGCCGGGCAACTTGACCGGAGCGCCACCGCGTGAAGCTCTTGTCCGTCAGATCGACGTTTCGGAAGGCGAGATCACCGGTCTTCTCGTAGAGCAGCGCGGCAGCCCGTCTGTACTCGGCCAGGAAGCCGCGGAAGTCCATGCCGGACTCACTGACTAAGGCATCGAACAGGTTCATCGCGGTCCCTTCGCCGCAGCTCGGTGCGAACCGCGTCGGCTCTCTACCTACCACCGCCGGGTGGGGGATCGCACGGGTCGTGCAGAAGTGTCTGCAAACTGTCCGCGGATTGTCTCCCAGCTCACCCCAACGGGGAGCAAGTGTCCCTGCTTCGCCAGTAGTTATGTCCTGGGCTCCAGGCCATGGTTGATCCCCGCAAGCGAACCAAGAACGGGGCGTTCAAGCGCACTGGCGCTGAGCCCACCCCGGCGTCGTGCGCTTGTTCCGGACGCACTCGGGGGACTGCGTCACCGCAAGCCGCAGCGGCCCCCAGGAAAGGAATGAAAATGACCACGATCCTGTCTCCGCCGGCGAATCCGGTGTCCGCTCCCGTGCCTGCTGCATCGCATGGGCACCCGATGGATCAGCTCTTCGCTGTCCCGCCGATCGGTTTTGCCCCTGACGTCGATGGCAGGCGCGCCTCCCGCCCCGCCATGGATGCGCCCAAGACAAGCTCCTGTCCACAGCTGGCCAGTGCGGCCACCCCGGCACGGGGCGCGAACGCCGACCATCACCCGGTCGGGACATTTCTGTGGGCGCTTTGGATGTTCGGCCATGTCCTCGTGATCGCCCTCTTGAGAGTGACCACCAACAATCAGCTGGACCACCAAGGCGTCGCACACGGCCTGGACCCCTCCCGGTCCGCGCCCGACGTTGGGGAGGCCTAGCCATACGGCTACCAGACATGAAAATGACGGTCCTTTCTTCAGCAACGAGATGGCCGGTGCCGTCGACGCTCAATGGCTTCCCCCGGTTCTCGTACGAGCGGGCGCTGGTCTACATCGCCGCGGAACTCACGTGGTGGACCAGATCCGCCCCTCTTGACGACGCTGGCCCTGGGGAGCTGGCCGATATCTGCAGCGAGGTCCGCACCACCCTGGTTCGTTCGGCTGACGTCCGAATCGCCGGAGATGCTCTCGCTCTTTGCGAGGAGTCCTTGAGAGCCGCCGACAGGCTTCGTGGGGGCGCTCCCCCCGTGCGGCTTCAACACGTACGCCGTGCGTGCTTCGCATCCGCAGCCGCGCGGCTCCTCTGCCCTACCCGTCCGACAGCAGCTCCGCCCCAGATCGTCAGGGGCGAGGTGCTCACGTCCACACCGGCATGAGTCCGACCGTGCGTTGCCGGCCCGCCACGGACGTACGACAACCGGGCTCACTCCACCCTCCGCATCGGAGGACTACGAGGAAGACGTATGGAGATGACTGAACACGCTCCCCCGCAACACGCGGTGGTGATCGCCTCCGGTGGGCTGGACAGCACCACCGTCGCCTATTGGCTCGCCGAGGGCGGCAGCAGGCTCACGCTGCTTTCCTTCGACTACGGGCAACGGCACCGGAAGGAACTCGACTTCGCCGTGCTGATCGCTGACCGCCTCGGGGCCCGTCACGAGATGGCGGACCTGAGCGGGCTCGGCCACCTGCTGTCCGGCTCGGCGCTGACGGACCCGGCGATCGCGGTGCCCGACGGCCACTACACCGCCGAGGGCATGCGCAGCACTGTGGTGCCGAACCGGGACGCGATCATGCTCTCGATCGCCGTGGCCGCTGCGGTCGCTGCGGGGGCGGACGCGGTGGCGTTCGGTGCCCACGCCGGCGACCACGCGGTCTATCCGGACTGCCGCACCGAGTTCTTCGACCTGTTCGCCGAGGTGGCTCGGGTCGGTAACGAGGGGTTCCTCTCCGAGGGGTTCCAGCTGCTGGCGCCGTTCATCGACCAGACGAAGGCCGACATCGTGAGGGTCGCCAGTCAGGTCGGTGTGCCGTTCGCGGACACCTGGTCCTGCTATCGCGGCGGCGAGCTGCACTGCGGCACGTGCGGGACGTGCACCGAGCGGATCGAGGCGTTCGTGCTCGCCGGGGTCGAGGACCCGACCGAGTACGCCATCGCGCCCACCGGAGCGGCCTGATGAGGGGGGTCGTCGTGTCCGGCCGGCACCGGATCGGGAAGGCGTTCCGGTTCGAGGCGGCCCACTTCCTGCCCGGGCTGCCGGAGGGGCACCAGTGCTCGAGGATGCACGGCCACTCTTACGAGGCGGTATTCGTCCTCACCGCCGACCAGCTGGTGGAGCCGGGCTTCGTCACGGACTTCGGCGATCTCGCCCCGGTGAAGAAGCTCATCGGCACCACGCTCGACCACCGGACGCTGAACGACGTCCTGCCGGTCGCGCCGACGTCGGAGAATCTGGCCGCCTGGCTGGCCGATTGGTTCGTGGAGCACGTGGAGCCGTCGTTGCCGGGTCGGCTGGTGTCGGTGCGGGTGTCGGAGACGGCAACCAGCTGGGCCGAGTTCGTGCTGGAGGAGCGGTGAGCCTGTCGGGAGGTGAGGTCGGCGCCGGCAGGGGCCTGCTGGTGGCGGAGTGCTTCGGACCGACGTTCCAGGGCGAGGGCCCCAGCGTTGGGCAGCAGGCCCTGTTCGTCCGGCTGTCGCGGTGCAACCTTCGCTGCCCCGGGTGCGACACCCCGGAGACGTGGGACTGGTCCCGGTTCGACCCGCGCGAGGTGTCCACGCGACATAGCGTCGAGGATCTGGCGGCTTGGGTGATGGCCCGCTCGCCACGGCTGGTGGTGGTCACCGGCGGTGAGCCGCTGCTGCAGCAACCCAAGCTCGTCGACCTGGTGCAGCTGCTGTCGGGGCGGCGCGTGGAGATGGAGACGAACGGCACCATCGTCCCGCGGCCCGAACTGGTCGAGTCGGTCGCGGCGTTCAACGTGTCGCCAAAACTGGAAGCCTTCGCCGCCCCCAGGGACCGGCAGATCATCCCGGAGGCGCTGTCGGCCTTCGCGACCTGCGGCAAGGCCCGGTTCAAGTTCGTCGTCCGCGAGGCCGCCCAGCTCGACGAAGTCGCCTCCGTGGTGGAGACATTCTCGCTTCCCGATGTCTGGATCATGCCGGAGGGAACGAGCAGCGAGACGGTCCTCGGCAGGATGCGGGAGCTGGCTGACGAGGTCCTGAAGCGCGGCTGGAACCTCACACCGCGGCTGCACACGCTGCTCTGGGAGGCCGAGCGTGGCCGGTGAGGACAGCAAGGTGCCTGGACGGCGCGGTCGTTCCGACTCCCCGAGGCCGCGCGTGTTGGGTAGCGGCCAAGTTCTTGGTACGGAGGGGAGCGGGATCCTGCATGCCGTCCAGGCACGACCAACTATAGCCAACTCCCCTCCTCCGCGCGCACATTCACTGATGTCGTTCCTCGTCGATCCTCGACACCTCAAGGCCGCCGCGCGGGCCTGCATGCGCCGTGCCGGAGCACCGGGCGCCGATGGGATGAGCTGGGCGCAGTTCCGGCAGGGCATGGACGGCCGGCTGGAGGCCTTGGCCGAGCAGCTGCGGACAGGTTCCTGGATGCCCGGCCCCCTGCGCGAGGTGGAGATCACCGCCTACACCGGCAAGACGATTCCCTCGGTGATCCCGACGGTGACCGACCGGGTCGTCCAGCGGGCGATGCGGGGAGCGATTGAGCCGGTGCTGGAGCGGCGGGCGTTCGCCGGCTGGGTCTCGGGCTACCGTGCCGGGCGGAACCGGATCACCGCTCTGCGCGAGTCCGACCGGCATCTGCGGGAGGGGTTCCGGTGGGTGGCGGACGTGGACGTGCGGAAGGTGTCGGAGGGATCGTGCGCGGCCGAGGTCACCGACTGGCTGGCCGAGCACGTGGCGGACGGCTCGTTCCTGCGCCTGTTCGAGCGGGTGCTGGAGCCCTTGCCCTGTCCGATCGTACCGGGGACGGCACTGGCGCCGCTGCTGATCAACCTGCGCCTGTCCCGGGCAGACGCGCGGCTGGCCGGGTACCGCGTGGTGCGGTTCGCGGATAACTACTGCGTCTTCTGCGGCGGCGCCGAGCAGGCCGGTGAGGCCCTCGAAGCCGTCACCAAGGCGTTGGCGCGCTGCGGGCTGCGGCCCAACCTCACCAAGTCCAAGGTCTGGGCCGGGGTGAACGCCGAAGACCTGTTCTTGATCGCCGGATGAAGGGGGATCGATGACGACGAATCCGGCCGAGCACGCGCTCGCCTGGGTGCGGGTGCCTGGCGGTGTTTGCCTGTTCGGCGACCGGCAGAAGCCGGTGCGGGTGGTCGACCTGGAGTGGACGGCGACACCGGTCACGCCCGCCCAGCTCGGACTCGGCCCGGACCACCGGCCACTGGTCGAGGTAGCCCATGCGCAGGCGGCCCGGATCGCGGCCGATCTGGGCGGCCGGCTGCCGCTGTCCAAGGAGTGGGAGTGGGCGGCCTCCGGGGCCGAGCGCCGCCTGTACCCGTGGGGCGAGGAGGAACCGGACGAGACGCGGGCGAATCTGCGCGACTCCTGCGGGCGGCTTACCCCTGTCAGCTCCCACCCCTGCGGGCGGACCCCGTTCGGGCTGTGGGACATGGCGGGCAACTGCTGGGAGTGGACCGCCTCGAAGACGATCGGCGACGGCTTCGTCATTCGCGGCGGCTCCTACAACTCCCTCCCGCTGTACGCCCGGTGCACATTCCTGAACGCCGCGCCGGCCGAGTCCGCTTCGTCGGGCATCGGGTTCCGGGTGGTGAGAGCGGCGTGATCGGCGACCTCGTGATCGCGGGCTGCTCATACCGCAAGGCATCGGAGTCCCGGCCGCTGCCCGCACTGGAACGGTACGTCGGCGGTATCGCCCCACAACTGAACGCCCGCTTCGCCGGGCACCGGAAGGCTCGCAGCCGGATCCGCTTCCTGTCCGCCGCCTACGGCCTGGTCAGCGCGGACGACCTGCTCGCCCCCTACGACCAGCGCCTCGACTCCGACCGGGCCCAGGAGTTGCGCCCGACCGTGAACAGGCAGCTGCGGCGCGACTTCGCCGCCAACGGCGTCCCGCAGCGGGTGCTGCTGGTCCTCGAACCCGACTACCTGGTCCTGCTCGCCGACCTCCTGGCTCTGCCGGAGCGCCCGGCTCTGCACTGGATCCCCGACCCCCGCGGCTGGCCCCAGGCCGCCGCCATGCTCGACGAATGGAGGTGGCCGTGATGCACACCAGCCTCGCAGACACGCTCAAGACCCAGGCCAACGCCCACCGGCACGTCACGGCGGACTTCACCGAGCGCACCGGTCTGGGCTGGCACCAGCCCACCCCCGCGGGCGCCAGCGCCGGCCAGGCGCTGTCGGTCGTGATCCCGGCCCACAACACCGCCTACGCCCTCCCTGCGGTGCTAGACGCGCTCGGCGCCCAGCAGCACGCGGCCGACGTGGAGGTGATCCTCGTCGACGACGCTTCCACGGACGCGACGTTCGACATCGCCCGCCGGCACCCGGCGGTCACCACCGCAGTGCGTCTGACCGAGCAGCGGGGCTCGGCGGCGGCACGCAACACCGGTGTCCGCCTCGCCCAGGCCCCGACGATCCTGTTCGTCGACGCAGACATGGTGCTGCCCTCGCACGTGTACACCGACGTCGCCGCGCGGGCCGAAGCCGACACGGTGCTGACGGGGTTCCGGCACAACGTCGCCCACCGGGCGTCGCCCTGCGGCGGGCCGCTACTGCCCGACGGGCCCCCGCTCCTCGCGGCCGACCATCGCGTCACCTGGACGCCTCCGGTCGGCAAGGTCCTGCCGTACTCGGGCATCACGCTCACCGAGGAGCTGGACGGGCGCCCGCTGGATGCCACCGACGACTTCCAGAACCTCGGGTACGGCCGGTTCTACTACGACTGGGACCTGCCGAGGATGGCCGTCACCGCGCTGCTGGCCGTGCCGCGCGAGCAGCTGGTGTACGTCGGAGGCTTCGACGAGGAGTTCGGCGCACTGGGCTGGGGCATGGAGGACACCCACCTCGGCGCGGCCCTGATCGCCGCCGGATGCCTCGTCATCCCGCTGCGCCAGGCCGTCGGCTTCCACCTCGACCCGCCGGACGCCGCCGCCCAGTGGCAGGCCAAGCTCGCCACCTGGCCCGCGACGCTCGCCCGCTACCGCCACCTGCTGTCCCTGCCCGCACCCGCCGGGCAGGGCCGCGCCTTCGCCACCACTGCCGACAAGCACCTGACCGACTCCGAGGTGATCTCCCGATGATCCGCGCCTTCGCCGCCGCCCTGTTCGACGGCACCACCGTCGTACACGACCCGGCGGTCGGTACCAACCACCTTCCGCCCCAGCCGCTCCGGAGTGGCTGCGTCGCCCTGGACGACCAGCAGGTCGCCGCCTGGCCCCTGGCCGACCCGGCCGCCCTCGCGCTCGACTACCCCCTGAGCATGTGCTGGTCCCCGATTGTGCGCTGCAACCTGGCCTGCCCGCAGTGCCTCGACGACAAGACCGTGCGCGAGTCCACCGCAGCCGAACGGCGCGTCCTCGCCGGTCACATCGCCGCCTCGGGGGTCCTGGGCGTGGACATCTCCGGCGGCGAGCCGCTGCTGTTGCGCGACCTGCCTGACCTCGCCCTCGCGATCCGCCGCCAGGGCACCAGCGTGGTCAGCTGCACCACCAACGGCTGGCACCTCGCCCGGCGCGCAGGCAAACTCGCCGACGCGCTCGACGCGATCCGGGTCTCCCTCGACGGCGCCACCGCGGCTACCCACGACACCTGGCGCGGTCAGGACAGCTACCGCCGCGCCATCGCCGGCATCCGCGCCGCCGTGGACGAAGGCCTGTTCGTCCAGCTCCAGATGGTCCTCATGCAGGCCAACAAGCACGAGGCCCAGCAGCTGCTGGACCTCGCCGCTCAACTCGGTGCCGGCGGGGTGACCTTCCTCCAGATGCTCCCCATCGGCTCCGGCGCCGCACTCGCCGCCGAGCAGATGCTCACCGACGAGCAGGCCCAGGAGATCGTCGCTCCGCTCACGGTCCCGGCCGGTGTGCGGGTCCGGCTGCGCACCCGCACCAGCGCCGGCGGCTTCACCGTCCTGCGCGCCGACGGCTACGCCTGGCGCAACACTCGAGGTGCCACCGGCATCTCCGCGTTTATTCCCGTCACCGGCCCGGGCGACCTGCGCCTGCCCACGTCCGGGAGCACCTCATGACCAACACCCCCTATGCCGCGAGGCGGGTCTTCGCGCAGCGCGTCCCGTTCGCGCCGACGCATTACCAGTGCTTCGACGCGGCCCGGATGATTGCCGAGTCCGTCGTCGGGACCGACCCGGAGGTCACCTGCGTGGTCGGCATCGCCTCCGGCGGGATCAAACCGGCCCGCCTCATGGCCGACTACCTCAAGGTGCCCTTCCACACCGTCACCGCCAGGCACAACAAGAGCGACGTGCCGTGGCAGCAGGCCACCGGCGACGTCGAGGTCCTGCTCACGGATCCGCTTCCCGAACGCCTCGCCGGGACGGTGCTCCTCGTCGACGACATCGCTGGGACCGGAGCGACGTTCGCCGCCGTCACCGACGCGCTGCGCGGCCGGCTCGACGACGGCGCCGCGATCATGCCGGTGGCGCTGTTCCGCAACCGGGGCTGCGCCCAGAAGCCGGATCGTTGGGCCTGGACCGTCAACGACTGGGTCGTCTTCCCCTGGGAGACACCGCACCACGGTCAGACCCAGCCCGTCCCGGCCCTGCGGCGGGTGAGCATCCGGTGATCAACCACACGACCTCTTCCAGGGGCGTCCTGCTGGTCCTCGTCTCCTGGACTCCTGACGCCCCAGCCGGGATGGAACGCGCGACGGCGGCCCTGGCCGTCGGCCTCGCCCAGAACGGCCACCGGCCCGTCATCGCCACCGCCGTACCCCAGCCCGGCCGCCCCGGCCTCCCCGGCGTCACCATCGCCCAGCTACGCCTCGACGATGTGCGCTTCCCCTGCGACGACGACGTGCTGCGCCGCGCCATCACCTACCAGGACACCAAGCTGACCCGCCAGATCCAGAACCTGGTGACCGAGCACCGCATCGACACCGTCCTGTTCACCGACGCGTTGTGGGGGCTCGGCCGCCTGCGCGGCGACATCCCCGGCCACCTCCGCCGTGCGCTCGCCGCCCACGTCAAGCCGCACACCCTCGATGCCGGGCCCGCGCTCGCCCGCGCCACCCGCGTCCTCGTGCCCTCCACCGTCGTCCGCGACGAACTGGCCGGCTGGGGCCCGCGCAACCTCCGCGTCGTACCCAACGCACTCCTGCCCGATGCCTCAGTGGCCCCGCCCACGCCATCCCGCCGCGAACAGCTGCGCCGCAGCGGCCCGGTGCGCCTCCTCGCACGGCTCGGGCCGGAGAAGGGCGTGCTCGATCTGCTGGAGGCCGCCTCCGGCTGGAACCGGCCGGTCGAAGTGGCCCTCGCCGAAGCCGGATTCGAGACCAGCAAGGGCTCGCAGTCCGAGCTCCTCGACAGCTGCCGCAAGGCGGCGGCCCGCATCCCGGGCCTCCGTCTGCGCGGGGCGCTGGCCTGGGACGAGGTGCTGCCCTGGCTCGCCGGAGCCGCCGTGGTGATCGTCCCCAGCCACAAGGAGACCTTCGGCCTTGTGGCGCTGGAGGCGATGAGCGTCGGCACCCCGGTCGTCGCCTACCGCGTCGGCAACCTGCCCGCCCTGATAGGCCCGACAGGCCACGGCGACCACCTGCTCGTCGACCATGACGAAGGCCCGGCCGCCCTCCACAAGGCGGCACAAACGCTTCTGGAAGGTGACATACTGTACGCCGCGACTACACAGACCGTGTATCGGAGAGCGGCCGAATTCGAGCCGCGCCGAATCGCTGACTTCTTCCTGGAGGCGGTGTCGTGATGCCCGAAACCACAGCAACCCCTGCGCCGTTGCTGCTCGTCGACGGCTTCAATCTCCTGTGGGCCGGCACCTTCGGCTTCCCCGCACCGATCCACTCCCGCGACAAGAGCCGCGAGTTGACCGGCCTGTTCGCGTTCTTCGCCCTGCTGCGAGCCGCGATCCGCGACGACCTCGACGTCCCGGAGCCCGAGGTCCTGGTCGTCTTCGACGGTGAGCACGGCTCCGCCGACCGCGTGGCCACGGACCAGGAGTACAAGGCGAACCGGGAGGCGACACCGGAGGCGCTCAAGCCGCTGCAGTTCCTCACCCCGGTCAAGGACGGCCTGGACGCACACGGAATCCGGTGGGTCGAGGTCGACGACGCCGAAGCCGACGACGTCATCGCCACCCTCGCCACCCAGGCCGCCGCTTCCCGGCCGGTCCTGATCATGTCGCGCGACATGGACTTCTACCAGCTCCTCGACGAACGTGTGCGCATCCTCAACCGCTCCCGGAAGTCGTCCCAGCGGATCATCACCGCCGACGAGGTCGTCGCCCGGTACGGCGTCACTCCCGCCCAGTGGCCGGCCTTCCGCGCCCTGACCGGCGACAAGTCCGACAACATCCCCGGCGTCCGGGGTGTCGGCCCGAAGGTCGCCGCCACCCTGCTGCGCAACGGGATGCGGCTGCACGACCTTCCCGGCTCCGGGCGGCTGACCGGCGCCAAGGGCACCGCGATCACCACCGCCTGGACCGACGTACTCCGCTGGGAAGCGGTGATCACGGTGCGCCGCGACCTGGACGTGCCCATCGCCCTCAACGGCCAGGCAAGCCCCCAGCTACCCAAGCCCGCCGACGTCGTCGAGAAGCTGGGGCTGTGGTGACCAGTGCCGTGCCGGGCTCGGTCCTGGCCGCCTTCGCGCACCCCGACGACGCCGAACTGTGGGCCGGCGCCACCCTCGCCCTCCACACCAGGTACGCCGCCGTCACCATCGCCGTCCCGCACCGCGACGACGTCCGCGACGCCGAGGCCCGCAAGGGCGCCGCAGCCCTCGGCGCCGACCTGCACCAGGTCCCCCGGCTCGACCACGCCACCGTACAGCAACTGCTGCTGGAGAAGCGGCCGGAGATCGTCATCACCCACCCGCTCAACGACGTCCACCCCGAGCACCGGGCCGTCGCCACCACCGTGCTCGCGGCCGTCCCCGAGCTCAGGATCGCCACCGGCCGTCCGAGCCGCTTCTACACCTGCGACACCTACAACTCCCTCACCCTCGACGGACCGGTCCGCGCCGACGTAATCGTGGACGCCACCACGACCTTCGACACCAAGATGGCCGCGCTGCGCGAACACGCGAGCCAGCCGATCGACCAGCACTTCGGCCCCATGGCCGAGACCCTCGGCAGGCTCTGGGGCGCCCGCATCGGCACCCGGTACGCAGAGGCGTTCACCGCCGTGCCGATCCTCGGCTGCCTGCCCGGCGCCACCCACCTCTGACGCGCCGCACTTCGCGGCCCATCCACCGTCAACTCACCCCAAAGGGATGACCATGACGTCCATACCCGTGCAAGCCCCGCGCCGCCCCGTCGACCGCCCGCGCGTCGAAGAGCTGACCCGCGAGCTTCTGCTCGCCCTCGGAGAAGACCCCGACCGCGACGGCCTCAAGGACACGCCCCGCCGCGTCGCCGACTGGTGGGGCGAGTTCCTCGACCACGACCCCGGCAGGCTCACCACCACCTTCCAGACGCGCCAGTACGGCGACTTCGTCCTGCTGACCGGCATCGAGGCGTGGAGCGTGTGCGAGCACCACCTGCTCCCCTTCCGCCTCGACGTCTCCATCGCCTACGTACCGGACAGCAACGTCCTCGGCCTGTCCAAGCTGGTGCGGCACCTGGAGGCCCACACCCACGCCCTCCAGCTCCAGGAACGCATCACCCACGACGTCGCCCACGACCTCGCCAAGGCCGCCGCCACCGACGACGTCGCCGTCTTCACCGCCGGCGAGCACCTGTGCATGAGCATGCGCGGCATCAAAGCCACCTCGGTCCGTACCACCACCATGTGCAGGCTCGGCCGCACCGAGAGCGACCCCGACCTGGCCGCCCGCATCGAACGACTCGCGCTCCCCGTCCGCGCGTAACCACCCCGCACCCTCGACGCACCAGGAACCGACCTTGACTGTCCACCACTTCACCCTCACGACCTCGCTGGGCACCGACGCGGCAGCGGCCGAGGCCTGGCAGCAGCTGAAGAGCTCTCCGCCCGCCGGCTGCACCTACGATCCCGAGGTCTTCGCCCAGCCCCCCGGACTGCGCTGCGAGCGTGAGGCACCCACCCGGTTGAAGGCCGTCTTCGCCGTCGTCGGCGAGGTCCATACCTCCCACGGCCTCCTCCTCGACGACCTGGGCGTGGAGAACCTCTCCGAGTGGGTCAGCGACGGCGTGGACCAGCCCGGCAGCCCTGCCGGGATCCACACGACCGACACCGCCGCGCAGGCCCTGCTCCTCGCGATCGACCGCCTCCGACGCCTCGGCCACGACGCCGACGACATCGCGACGTTCACGGACCTGATCCTCGGCAGGTCTCACACCGTCTGACCACCGGGCCATGGGCATACCGACGCTACGACACCTCAAGGCACCCAACCTGTTGCCCCCCGCCGCGGGGACGGTCGCCCTACTGGCCGGAATCGCCACCGGCCGCCCCCGCTGGCAGCACCAAGCCGTCCGCCTGCTCGCCAACCACGGCTTCCACGGGACGGTCCTCGATCGTCCTCGGCGATCCGTACGCCGCGTGGCGGACCGACTGGCTAGACCGGGCAGGGACCTACGCCGACCTGATCCTGACGTGGCTTCCGCTCGGTCCCCGGCCGGTACTGCGAGCCCACCGCTCGCACCGCGCCGACCCGCTCCGGCCGCCCGTCGTGGTCGGCTGCGACCCCGCTTTCGGCTGGCAGGTCAGAACTCGCCCGGCGATCCAGGAGGGCGCGCCCGGCCTTGTGGTGCATCACACGCTCGACGCCGTCACCCGGCTCGCCGCTCCAACTCTCCAGAGCCGCCAGTAACCGAACCGCGCAGCCATTCACCCCAGAGTGGGTTCACCGCCCAGGACGAACGGTCGAACCCATGTGCCACTCCCGCGCCGCCAGTTGCGCCGCCCACATACGGGCGTAGCGGCCCTCCGTGTCAGCGAGCAGGTCGGCGTGGGTGCCGCGCTGGGTGACGCGGCCGTCGTCGAGGACGAGGATCTGGTCGGCACCGACGACGGTGGAGAGGCGGTGGGCGATGACGACGACGGTCTTGCCGGCCACCAGGCGGTCGATGGCCTGCTGGACCACGACCTCCGATTCCGTGTCCAGTGCAGCGGTCGGCTCGTCGAGCAGGATCACGGGCGCGTCCTTGAGGATGGCGCGGGCGATGGAGATCCGTTGGCGTTCGCCGCCGGAGAGGGCGGAGCCGATCTCGCCGACGCGGGTTCCGTACCCGTCCGGAAGGCGGGAGACGAAGTCGTGCACGTTGGCCGCGCGGGCGGCGGCTTCGATCTCGCCGTCGGTGGCGTCCGGGCGGGCGAGGGCGATGTTGGCGCGGATGGTGTCGTCGAAGAGGTAGACGTCCTGGAAGACGGCGGCGATGTGGCGCAGCACCTCGTCCGGTTCGAGGGTGCGCAGGTCGGTGCCGCCGAGGCGGACGGTGCCGGTCTGCGGGTCGGCGTAGCGGCTGATCAGTTTGGTGACGGTGGTCTTGCCGGAGCCGGAGGGGCCGACGAGGGCGGTGAGGCTGCGTTCTGGAATGGTGAAGTCGACGCCTTCCAGGGTGGGTTCGGGCTGGCCGTCGTAGGCGAAGGTGACGTTCTCGAAGCGGAGGTCGAAGGTGGCGGGCTCCTGCCCGTCGGGTGCGATGGGCAGGGGCTGGACCGCGAGCACCTCGTCCACTCTGCGCAGGGCCGCTTCGGAGAGTTCGAAGAGCTTGGTCATGGTGGCGGCGAGGCTGAGCGGTTCGGCGAAGCGGGCGGCGGTGACCACCACGGCGACCACGAGCGCCGGGGAGAGTCGGGTGTCGAGGGCGAGCGCGGAGCCGATGGCGACCAGGGCCACGAGGGCGAGCTGGACGATGAGTTGGGCTCCTGCGACGGGCAGTGCGGCCGAGCGGTTGGCCCTCGCCTGAGCGTGGTGCTGGTCGGCCAGGACGGCGGTCAGGCGCGGGGAGCCGGCACCGGCCTGGCCGGTGGCCTTGAGCACGGGCAGCCCCTGGACGTATTCGACGATCCGGTCGGACAGGGCGGCATCGGCCTCGTTGACCTCGTCGTACCCGGTGTTGGAGCAGCGCTGCACCTGGCGTACGAGTGGGAGGGCGGCGAGCGTGCCGGCGACGAGGACGAGCCCGAGACGCCAGTCGAGTGCCAGAACGACGATCCCCAGCACGGTCGGGACGGTGATGAGCTGGATGAAGAGCGTGGAGAGCGAGGAGATGGCGGCTGCCGCGGTGGTGGCGTTGTTGCCGACGACGGAGGTCAGGTCGCCGGCCGCCCGGCGGGCGAGTTCCTGCTGCGGCATGGACCGGAGTCCAGCGCCGAGCCGGAGCCTGGTGGTCTGGGTGACGAGGTGCCAGTAGTCGTAGGTGAACGCCGTCTCGCGCACGCGCAACGCCGCTTCGCCGGCGACCAGGGCCGCCAGCAGCCCGACCCACAGCCAGGCCCGGCCGGTGCGGACCGGCTCCCGGGTCAGTTCCGCTAGCAGGGGGATGAACGTGGCGTAGGCGGCGGCCTGAACGAGTGAGGCCGCGAACGAAACCCGCAGGGTGCCGCGGAACTGCGGGGCGTACGGGCCTGCGGCGGTGAGCATCAGGCGAAGGATCCGCCTCATCGGACAGTCTCCCGGTCGGTGGTGAGGCCCCAGCGGGCGGCCTGTTCGTGGCGGGCCCACAGCTGGGCGTATCGGCCCCCAGCGGCGACGAGTTCGACGTGCCGTCCGCGTTCGGCGACCCGGCCGCCGTCGAGGACCACGATCTGGTCGGCGTCGACGATGGTGTTGAGCCGGTGGGCGATGATCAGGACGGTCCGGCCGTGGGTGAGCCGGGCGATGGCCTGCTGGATCGCGGCCTCGCTCTCGGGGTCGGCGAAGGCCGTCGCCTCGTCCAGGATCACGATCGGCGCGTCGGAGAGGACCGCCCGGGCGATGGTGATGCGTTGGCGCTGCCCGCCGGAGAGGAGCCCGCCGCGCTCGCCGACCTGGGTGTCGTAGCCGTCGGGCAGTTCGCGGGTGATGAACTCGTGTGCTGCGGCGGCTTCGGCCGCGGCCCGGACTTCGGCGTCGGTCGCGTCGGGGCGTGCGAGCCGGATGTTCTCGGCGACGGTGCCGGTGACCAGGAACGGTTCCTGGAAGACCAGGGCGATGTGCCGGAGGAGGTCTTCGCTGCCGATCTCCCGCACATCGACGCCGCCGATGCGCACGGAACCGGACTCGATGTCGTGGAAGCGCGGAATGAGCCTGGCCACCGTGGACTTGCCGGAGCCGGACGGTCCGACCAGCGCGCACACCGTGCCGGCCGGAACGTCGAGGTCGATGGCGTCGAGGGCCGGGCGGCCCCGGTCGGCGGCGTAGCGGAAGGTCACGTTGTGGAGCGTGATGGCCGAGCCCTCCGGTTGGCGGGGGTGCTCCGGTTCGGGGAGGGCGGGGGCGCTGAGGAGTTCGGTGATCCGGACAGCACCTGCCTTGGAGTCGTTGATGTAGTTGGTCAGGTGCATCAGGGGTGCCACGGCCTCGATCGGCATGGCGCCGATCAGCAGGCCGAGCAGCAGGTCGGTGTCGGAGATCCAGCCGGCCGCGCGCATCGGCACGCCGGTGGCCGCGACGAGCAGCAGGGTGGGGAGCGGCACGATGAACAGCCGGGTCAGCAGGCCGGAAGCCCGTGAGGTCGCGAGCCAGCCGGCGACTGCTTCGGTGAACTCCCCGACGGCGGTCGAGAATCGGCGGAAGGATCCCTGTCCGTCGTCGAAGGTCCGCACGACCGGCATGCCCTGGACGAACTCGACCACGGCGGCATTGACGCTCTCGTTCGCCTGGTTGTAGCGCTCGCGCTGCTGGGTGTAGTCGCGGGAGAGCAGGGACAGGCACACCATCGCGATCGGGAGGATGAGGAGGACGGCGAGCAGCAGCCGCCACTGCACGGCGCCGAGCGCGATCAGCGCGGCGAGGGGCTGGGCGATGCCGGATCCGACGAACGGCAGGGCATCGGCCACCACGTTGTGTAGCGACTTGACGTCGTCCTGCATGATCTTCTTGATCCGGCCCGAGCCCAGCCGCTGTACCTCGCCCAGCGGCATCCTGGCGAGTGCGTCGGCGATCCTGCCGCGCAGGACCACCTCCAGGCTGTAGCTGGCCTCGTGGGCGAGGTGCTCGGCGAGGCAGCGGGCGGCGAACGCGGTCACCAGGGCGGCCAGCGCCCCGACCGTCCAGGCAGTGATGTCGGAGCGGCCACCCGAGAGCAGCGCGCCGACGGCGAATGCCGCGCAGAGGTAGCCGACGACCGCTCCGATGCCGCCGAGTACGCCGAGGAGGGCCGCGCGCCCGAGCCTGGCACGAACGGCCGGGGCAAGTGCGACCAGGTCCAGGACGCTTCCCAGTCCGCCCTTGCTCATCGCACGCCTCCGGCGATCAGAGCGGCCAGCTCCCGCTTGTTGACCTTGCCGAGCGCGGTACGGGGGAAGGAGTCCACCATCTCGATCCGGTCGGGCAGTTTGAAGGCCGCGAGGCCGAGCCCCGTGAGGTGTGCGTTGAGTTCGGCGCGGGTCGGCGGGGTGCCCCGGGCGATGACGCAGGCGCAGCTGCGTTCGCCCAGGGTGTCATCGGGGATGCCGACGATCGCGACGTCGTGGACGGCCGGGTGGCTGAGCAGGTGGTTCTCGACCTCCTCCACCGGGACCTTGTCGCCACCACGGTTGATGACGTCCTTGATCCGTCCTTCCACCACCAGGTCTCCGCTGGGCAGTTGGCGGACGAGGTCGCCGGTGCGGTAGTAGCCGTCGGGGGTGAAGGCGGTTCGGTTGTGGACCTCGGCGCGGTAGTAGCCGCGCAGGGTGTACGGGCCGCGCACGTGGAGTTCGCCGACTCCGCCGGGTGCCACCTCGTGGTCGTCGGCATCGACGATCCGCAGTTCGTCGTCGGCGGCGAGCGGGCGGCCCTGCGTGTGCAGGACCAGCTCCTCGGGGTCGTCCTGCCGGGTGAAGTTGAGGAGTCCCTCGGCCATGCCGAAGACCTGCTGGAGTCGGCAACCGAGGGTGGGCGTGATCCGGGCGGCGGTGTCGGGCTTGAGCCTGGCCCCGCCGACCTGGAGCAGCTGCAGGCTGCTGAGATCGGCGTCGGACCAGTCGGCGGCCTCCAGCCAGAGCAGCGCCAGCGGTGGGACCAGGGCGGTGACGGTGACGCGTTCGCGCTCGATCAGGCGGAAGGCGTCGTCCGGGCTCGGGGTCGGGCTGAGCACGACGGTGCCGCCGGCATACAGGGTGCCGAGGACACCGGGGCAGGCGAGCGGGAAGTTGTGGGCGACGGGCAGAGCGGCCAGGTAGCGAGTGCCGGTGTCGAGGCCGGTCACCTCGGCGCTGGCGCTGAGGTTGTAGACGTAGTCGTCATGCGTGCGCGGGATCAGCTTGGGGACGCCGGTGGTGCCGCCCGACAGTAGGAGCAGAGCGACGTCGGCGGGATCCGGGCCGGGCAGTGGTCCCGGCTCGGCGTCGAGATCCGCCAGGGCGGTGAACTCCGCCGGGTCACCCACGATCAGGACGTGACGCAGGGCCGGCGCCTGGGCGCGCACGATCCGGGCGAGCGGTCGGTGGTCGAAGCCGAGGTGAGTGTCCGGCGCCACGTAGGCCACGGCCTCGGAGAGCCGGGCGAGGTGGACAATCTCGGTCTCCCGGTGGGCGGGGAGGGCATAGACGGGGATCGCCCCGAGCCGGAACAGCGCGAAGGACAGGGCGAGGAACTCGGCCACGTTCGGCAGGTGCACCAGCACCCGGTCCCGGGGCGCGATGCCCAGGGCGTGCAGGCCGACAGCCAGCCGGTCGGCGCGTTCGTCGAGTTCGTGGTAGCTCCAGCGGCGGTCGCCGTCGACGACGGCGGTGTGCGCGGGCCGCATCCGCGCCTGTTCGCGGAGCAGGGAGCCGAGCGTGCGGCCCGGCCAGTAGCCGCGCTCGCGGTAGCGGGCCGCGAACTCCTCCGGCCAGCCGGTGAATCCGTCCAGCATGACAGCCTTTCTCATGTCGGTCCTTCTCATGTCACTGCCCGGCAGCCGGTACGACGTAGGGCGCGACGCTGGCGAGCTTCTCGCAGGTCTCCTCGTACTCCCGGGCCGGGCGGGAGGCGCCGACCACTCCGGCGCCCGCCCTCAGCCAGGCCCGCCCGTCGCGCTGGTACACCGCGCGCAGTACCAGCGCCGCGTCCAGCGAACCGTCGCAGCCGACCATCAGGACGGCGCCCGAGTAGAGGCCGCGCGGCTCCGCCTCCAGTTCCTCGATCAGCCGGTAGGCGGCGGACTTCGGGATGCCGGAGGCGGTCACGGGCGGGAACACCGCACCGAGCGCGTCCCAGGCGGTGCGGCCGTCGGCCAGCGTGGTGGCGACGCGGGAGGCCAGGTGCTGGACACTGCCGCGCGGTCGGACCGTGAGGAACTCGCTGACCAGAGTGGTGTCCGGGCGCCCCACCGAGGCCATCTCCTCGACGGCGAGCTTGACCGAGGTCGCGTGCTCGAAGACCTCTTTGGGGTCGGTGAGCAGGTCGCTCCGCAGGGCGTCGTCACGTTCCGGCTCGCCGGTGAGCGCCCGGGTCCCGGCCAGCGGCTGGGTGGACGCCGTGCCTGCGGCGTCCACCTCCAGCACGGTCTCCGGGCTGAAGCCCGCGGCCTGCCAGCCGCCGAGGTCGAGCAGGAAGGAGCGGGCGGGGGTGTTGTGGCGGCGACCGAGGACGTAGGTGGCGCACAGGTCCACGGCAAAGGGGATGGCCACCGGGCGGGAGAGGATGACCTTCTGCAGCCGCCGTCGGCCGATCTCGGCGACGGCGTGCGCGACTCCGGCGGAGTAGGACCAGTCGTCCGATCTGATGCCGACCGGTTCGGGTTCCGCATGCGGCGGTTCGGCGGGCTCGCCCAGCAGCTTGCGTGCGGCGTCGAGGGTGTCGTCCTCCAGCGCGCGGATCAGGATCTCGTCCGCGCCGATCCGGAATTCGAGGCGGGGAACCATCAGCTGAGCCAGGGTCTCGCGCGCGGCTCTGCGGTCGCCGCTGGCCAGTTCGAAGCGGGCCCAGCCGTAGGCGTGCCAGTCCGTCACCGGTATCTGGCCGAGTGCCGCCTGGACGGCCCGCCAGGGCGTCCCGGTCCAGGCCTCGGTGGCGCCGAAAGTGCTGCGGACCTCGCCTGCGTCGACGCGGATCTCGCCAAGTGGGTCGGCCGCGACGTACCAGCGCTGCCCGCGCTCGTACACCACGTACTCGGTGAGCAGGCCGGAGTGCACGAGTTGTGCGACCACGGCGAGCGCGTCGAACCGGCCCTCGACCAGGGCCTCCCGGTAGTGCCGGTTCACGGCGTCATCCCCTCTACGGCGTTGATGGGTGCGGCGATGAGCTCGGCCACGCGGGGTGCGTTGTGCTCCTCGACGCAGCTGAAGTGGTTGCCCTCGATGTCGGCGATCGGCAGGTCGCCGAGGCAGACGTCGCGCCAGAAGGCGAGCGTGGTCTCGTCCATGCCGGGCGCGAAGCCGGAGTCGGCGTTCGGGCGCAGGAAGCGGATGTCCCCGGCGTACGGCGGCGGGGTGAACCGCGCGGACAGGAAGCTCTGCCGGAAGACGCGGAACATGCCCGCGACCATCTCGGCCGGCATCTCCTGGCCGGTCACCTCGGCGACGGCGGCCGCGTACCGGGCGAAGCGCTCCTCGCGGCTGTGGTCGCCGAGGTGGCGGAAGTACGCGGCGGCCTGGTCGAGTCGGGCGTCGCCGCCGACCTCGGCCAGCGCGCCCTTCGGCACCCGGCCGCCATGGCGTCGCATGACCTCGGTGAAGGCGCGCAGGATGTCGGCGGAGTCGATCTCCCCGAAGCCGGTCTGCTGGAGGGTGATGTGCAGGTTGGGGATGAAGAGGATCTCGATCATCAGGTCGTCCTCGATGTCCATCACCACGGGGTGGCTGCTCACCAGCACCAGGTCCTCGACCTGCAACCCGCGTTCCGCCAGCCGCCTGGCGACCTCGGTGGCGAACAGGCCGCCGAGGCAGTAGCCGACGAGCTGGAAGCGGGTGTGGCCCTCGGCGAGCAGACGGTCGGTGTAGTCGTCCGCCAGCCGCTCGATGACCTCGGCGGGATCGAGCGAGCAGTAGACGTCGGTGTCGTCGATGACGATCCCGAGCACCGGGCCGAGGCCCTGGGCCACCAACTCCTTGGCCAGCGGCCGGAAGCAGTCCATGGTGCCGAGACCGGCGTGGAACAGCACCCGTACCGGCCCGGCGCCGCCGGTGCTGAAGGGCACCAGGACGGCGTTGCTGCCCTCGGCGCGTCGAGCGCTCAGGTCGTCGGGAGTTTCCGTCGCGCGGACGCGCAGGAAGCAGGCCAGGGCCTCGACGGTCGGGTGGTTGAGCTGTTGCCGGAGCAGCGTGTCGAACGGCACGTCGGCGGCCTCGGGTAGCTCCTCGCGGAGCCGTCCGGCCATCCGGGCCATGATGAGGGAGTCGGCGCCGAGGTCGTAGAAGCGCTCCGCGCGCCCGACCCGGCCGACGGCGAGGGCCGATGCCCACAGTTCGGCGAGCCTCGCCTCCAGGGGGTCGGCGGGTTCGTCGGAGCCGGCGAGTCGGACGGTGTCGGTGGACGCCGGGCGCCAGCCCCGCAGAGTGCGCCGGTCGACCTTGCCGTTGCCGGTGAGCGGGAGCGCGTCGACGACCTGGAGGTGGGAGGGGAGCATGTGGGCGGGGAGGCGGTCCGCCAGGTGCCGCAGCAGCTCCGCCTCGGTGACCTGGGCCCGGTCGGTCTTCAGCCGGGCCGCGAAGAGGTGGATGCCCTGCGGTGCGAGGACGTGGTCGTCCTCGGGCAGGCACGACACCCGGTCGGCGCCGGCGGTCTTCGCCAGCAGTTCCAGCCACTGGTCCCGGTCGAGGTAGGAGGCGCCGGTGGTGCGGCGGGCGTCCTGGGGGGCGGTCATCATGAACGCCTGGGAGGCCAGGATCCACGGGTGCTCCCGGGTCGGCTCGGTCAGCACCAGCCGGCCTCCCGGGGCGACCAGCTCGGCGAGCCGGGCGAGGGACGCCTCGGTGTCCCGGGCGTTCTCCAGCACGCCGGCGGCCAGCACCACGTCGTACGAGTTCGGCGCCAGGCCCTGCGCGCGGTGGTCGGCGTCGACGTCGAACACGCCGAACCGCACCCACGGATGCCTGCCGAAGCGGTTGCGCGCTTCGGGCAGGAAGAACGGCGAGACGTCGGTGAAGAGGTAGTCGACCTCGAAGCCGTCCAGCGCCTTGAGCACTCCCTCGGTGGTGCCGCCGGTGCCGCCGCCCACCTCCAGGACGCGCAGTGGGCGGCCCGCCGGGTGCTGCCGGGCGATCTGCTCGAAGAGGTCGGCGACGGCCTGGTTGAGGTAGCGGGCCATGCTGTGCTCGCGGTAGAGCGCGTGGGCGGTGTCGAACCGTCCTTCGGGAAAGAGCAGTTGGACCGGATCCTGCTCACCGGCCAGCAGCGCGGGCAGGCTCTCGCAGTTGCGGCGCAGGTAGGCGAGGAACTCGGGTGAGCCCAGCTCGTCGGTCCAGGCGGCCTCAAGCTGCTCCCAGCGCGCGGCGACCACGGCCGGGTCGACCGGGCCGAGGGCGGCCTGCGCCAGGACCGCACGCCAGCGCGCCACCAGCCACGCGTGACGGGGGGCGATGGCCGTACCTGCGCTCTCCACCTCCATCAGGGCAAGGGCCATCGAGGAGAGCACCGCTGCATCAAGGCTCTCGACGTACCGCTCGACTTGGGTACGGGTCAGGCCCTCGACGGGTCGCGCCACGGGCTCGCCCACCTGACTGGCCGTCGCACCGCAGCGGGCGGTCTCCACCACCGCAAGCAGTCCACGCTCGCCGCCCGTCCCGTCGAGGACGGCGCCCGCAGCAGCGACCGCGGGGTGGTCCAGCAGCGCGGCCTCGATCTCGCCGAGCTCGATCCGGTGGCCCCGG
This sequence comes from Kitasatospora sp. NPDC058190, assembly GCF_042883685.1. Taxonomy (NCBI): domain Bacteria; kingdom Bacillati; phylum Actinomycetota; class Actinomycetes; order Kitasatosporales; family Streptomycetaceae; genus Kitasatospora; species Kitasatospora sp. NPDC058190. The sequence continues at coordinate 26,242 of NZ_JBHVVI010000064.1, read as the reverse complement.
ACCTTGACCTGGGTGTCCTCACGGCCGAGGAACTCGATCTCCCCGCCGGGCAGGTAGCGACCGAAGTCTCCGGTGCGGTACAGGCGTTGTCCGTCCGGGTGGGCGATGAAGCGGTAGGCGGTCGTGTCCGGGTCGCCGAGGTAGCCCTCGGCCAGCCCAGCGCCCGAGATGTGGAGCTCGCCGACCGCCCAGACCGGGCAGTCCCGCAGCGCGCCGTCCAGGACACGGAAGCCCTGGTTGGCCAGCGGTCGGCCGTACGGGATGCTGCGCCAGCCGGGCTCAAGTCCGCTGTACGCGTGGTGGATCGACCAGATCGCCGCCTCGGTCGCGCCGCCCAGGCCGATCACCTGAAGGCCGGGGATGCGGGCGGTGATCTCGTCCGGCAGGGTGATCGGGATCCAGTCGCCGGACAGCAGGGCGAGGCGCAGCGTCGGCAACGTGAGGGTCGGTTCGGTTGCCAGGTAGGTGGCGAGCATCTGCATCAGCGCGGGGACGGAGTTCCACAGCGTTACGCCGTGCTCGGCTATCAGGGCCGCCCAGTGCGACGGATCGGTCCGGCGCTCCGGGTCGGGGTAGACCAGGGCACCGCCCACCGCGAGCGGGCCGAAGATGTCGTAGACGGACAGGTCGAAGCCGAGGTTGGCCAGGCCGAGCACGCGGTCGTCGGCGGTGACGCCGAAGCGGTGGTTGATGTCGGCGATCGTGTTGCCCGCGGCGCGGTGGCTGATCACCACGCCCTTGGGGCGGCCGGTGGAGCCGGAGGTGTAGATGACGTACGCGGGCGCATCCGGATCGCCGCCGGTCGGCTCGGCCGCCGGGGTGACGGGCGGCAGCTGGTCCACGGCGATGACGGCGGCGCCTGCGGGCCAGTCGGCGCCCACCCACGACTGGGTGAGGACATGGCAGACCTCGGCGTCCTCCAGGATGGCGGCGCGGCGCAGCGGCGGCTGGACGGTGTCCACCGGCAGGTAGACGGCCCCGGCGAGCAGCGTGCCGAGCACGGCGGCGACCTGTTCGACGCCCTTGTCCATGACGACGGCCACGCGCTGCCCCGGCGTGCAGCCGGCCACGCGCAGGGCGTCGGCGACGGCGGTGGCCCAGCCGGCGAGTTCGCTGTAGCTGACCACCCGGTGCGGTCCGTACACCGCGGGTCGCTCCGGCGTACGTGCCGCCTGGGCGAACACCGGCTGGTGCAGCAGGGTGTCGGGCAGGGCGGTGGCGGTGTCGTTGGCCCGGCGGCGCTCCTCCGCCTGCCAAGCGGGCAGCGGGATGGTCTGCTCGGCGTCCCAGACGTCGTCGCCGGCGGCGAGGCCGCGCAGCAGGGTCTCGAAGGCGGCGAACATGTCGTCGGCCAGGCCGTCGGGGAAGACGCCTTCACGGACGTCCCAGTTCGCCTGGAGGCCCTCGGCGTCGTCCATCGCCTGGCAGTCGACGAACACCTGCGGGGTCTGGGTGATGCCGAAGCCGTCCAGGCGTCCGGTGGCGCGGTGGCCGTCGGCGTCCTCGCCGAGGCCTATGGCGCTGGTGAAGACGATCGGCAGCAGCGCCGCCTCGCGCCCGCGCCGGCGAGCCACTTCGCGCAGCACCTCGACGCCGGAGCAGAGGCGGTGGTCGAGGTCGTCGAAGAGCTGGTCGGCGACAACCTTCGCCTGGTCGGTGAAGGAACGGCCGGCGGCCCAGTCCACGGCGAGCGGGTTGACAGCGGTGAAGTCGCCGACGATCCGGCCGACTTCGGGATGGAGCGGGAGACGGTTGAGCACCGTGAGGTTGAGCGAGAAGCGCGGGCTGCGGCTCCAGCGCTCCATCACGGCGGCGTAGGCGGCCAGCACGACCGAGGACGGGGTGAGCCCACGCTGCTGGGCACGCAGCTTGAGCCGCTCCCAGGTCGCGAGGTCGAGCCGCAGGAAGCGGCGGCGGAAGCGCGGCTCGGACGGGCCGTCGGCGAGCGGCAGTTCGGGCGCCGCGGGGAGGTCGTCGATCCGGGCCCACCAATAGTCCCGGTCGCGCTGATAGCCGGGGCTCTCGCGCAACCGCCGTTCGGCGAGGAGGTAGTCGCGGAAGCGCAGCTCCAACGGCGGCAGCTCGGCGGTCGGGTCGGCGTGCAGGGTTTCGAACTCCGCCAGCAGCAGCCAGATGCTGGCCCAGTCCGCGATCAGGAAGTCCATGGACAGGTGCAGCACCGCGCGCCCGGGAGTTCGGGTGATCCGGAGGTCGAACAGCGGCCATCGGGTGGTCTCGTACACGCGGTGGCCCATGTCGGCCCGTGCCGACTCCAGTTCGGCTTCGATCCGCTCGGCGTCGGCTTCCCACAGGTCGGTCGCCGGCACGGGCAGGTGCGGGACGCTCGGCAGGACCCGCTGGTAGCCGTCGGCCTCGACCGTGGCGCGCAGCATGTCGTGGCGCTCGATGAGCCGGTTCCATGCCGCCTCGACGCGCTGCGGGTCGAGGTCGGGGTAGTTCACCTCCAGGTAGACGTGACAGGCGACCCCGCCGTGGCCGAAGGCGTCGTTGCGGCCGAGCAGGTAGGCGGCCTGGACGTCGGTGAGCGGGAACGGTTCGTGCACGGCCTGCGGGTCGGGCGTGAGGGCAGTGGGCGCGCTCTCGGCTCTCAGGTGCTCGACGACGGCGGACTTGGCGGCCTTCAGCGCTTCGAGCTGCTCCGGGGTGATGACGTTCTTGGGTGCGCGGTACCGGAGTCGGCCGCCTTCCTCCCACAGGGTCACTCCTGCACGGCGCAGTTCGGCGATCAGTTCGGTTGTGCTCATGCGTCTCGGCCTTCTTCTTCGTCGGTCCGCAACGGAGTGGGTGGGATGTTGGCGTTGAACCGGAACACGTTCTCCGGGTCCCAGGTCTGCTTCAGGCGGGCCAGCCGCTGGTACGTCTCGGTGCCGTAGGCGGCATGCACCCACTCGGGTTCGGGGTCGGGCAGCAGGTTCAGGTACGGACCGCAGGTCACGGGCTGGAGCGAGCGCCACGCCTGCACGGCGGGGCGGACGTGGGTGGGGCTGTCCGCCGCGCCGTACCACTGGGCGCAGATCTCGGCGAACCACTGCGCCTGCCGGCGGGTGAACGCGGTGGGACCGGCCGGGGCGCGGCTGATCGCACCGCCGAGGGCGCCGAGGACCACCGAGAAGTTGGGGCCGGCGGCGTCCCACTGGCCGAGCAGCGAGTCGATGGTGGCGTCGGAGAGCTCGGTGAGCAGCTCGCCCCGGTTGTAGACGTGCTGGTCGGCGTAGTTGGGCGGGGAGGGCAGCAGCCGCTGGTAGTCGGCGTAGGGCACCAGCGCGACCCCGTCGGCGACCGGTCGCGGGCTGCCGTGGCGCAGCGGTGCGAGGATCTCCTCGCCGTCATCCGGGTCGCCGAACCAGGTGGGGATGAGCATCGCGCCGCGTTCGAAGTGCAGGTGTTCCGGGATGTACGGCAGGGGCGGCGCGGTCCAGACGATGGCGATCAGCGAGGCCTGGTCCGGCGCGGTCACCAGCCAGTCGCGGGCCGTGCGGAGAGCAGCCCGGACCTGCCCGGCGGGGTGGATCAGCGGCCCGGCCAGGACGTGGGTGACGGGGTGCAGCCGAAACCCGAACCGGGTGACCACGCCGAAGTTGCCACCGCCGCCGCGCAGGCCCCAGAACAGCTCGGGATGTTGCTCGGCATCGGCTCGGATCGCGCGGCCATCGGCTGTGACCAGGTCGAAGAAGACGGCGTTGTCACTGGTGAGGCCGTACTGGCGGGAGAGGTCGCCGACGCCACCGCCGAGGGTGTGGCCGGCGATCCCGACGTCGGTGTTGCGGGCGCCGGGCAGGGCGAGGCCGTACTTCTGCGTGGCCGCGTCGAACTCGCCCCAGGTGAGGCCTGGTTCGGCGGTCGCGGTGCGGGTCTCGGGATCGACGTCGATCCGCTTCATGCCGCTCAGGTCGAGCACGAGACCGCCGTCGCAGGTGGCCCAGCCGGCGACGTTGGCTCCGCCGCCGCGCACCGCGACGGGCAGGCGGCGGCTGCGGGCATAAGCGAGCGCGGCGATCACGTCGTCCGTGCTGGTGCAGCGGGCGATCACGGCGGGGTGGCGGTCGACGCGGGCGTTGCGGACGCGGCGCGCCGCGTCGTACGCCGGGTCGCCGGGAGTGAGGAGTTCCATGGTCAGCCCCTCCTGGCGGCTGCGGTGAAGACGGCGCCGTGCAGCCGGGCCGGTTCCAAGTCGGCTGCCAGTCCGGCCAGTTCCACGCCCAGGACGGCGGTGTGTGCTGCGGGCTCCACGGCAAGGCGCCGGTCCTCGCCGACAAGCGCGTCGAAGGCCGGCCGATCGGCGGCGGCCACGCCCATCCGGACGCGGGAGACCGCCTCCGCTCCATTGGGGTGAGCGATCCGCGCGGGGCGCTGCGGCGGGTCGTAGGCGGAGACGACGAACGGCAGCCGGGCCGGGCGCGGGGCGAGGAACTGGTAGCGGACGGTGTCGCCGTCCGGGCGGGTGCGTTTTCCTTTCATCACCCGGGAGACGGGCACGTTCGCGACTCGCAGGTCAGCACGGGTCGCGGTCAGGTCCAACTCGTCCGTCTCCAGGGCGAGATCCCGCCAGCCCTCACCGGGCCGGGCCCAGCGGGCCAGCCGCTCGCCCGCGCCGAGGCCGTACGCGACGCTGAAGGGCCACCTCAGCAGAGCGAAAGCGGGCGGTAGTTGGAAGAACTCGATGAACGGGCCCTCGGCGAACCAGAGCAGGGCGTTGTGCGCCCGCGCGGGATCGCTGCCGAATTCCATGGTGAATCCGAGCTCGGTGAAGTCCCGGACGACTGCTCGGACGTCGTCGACCTTGCAGAGAATGTGGCTGCATCTCAGCATCGCGGCCTCCTCGCGGCGAAGAGGCGCTGCCCGAGCGGGGCCAGGGGGTGGTCCTCGCCCGGCAGGGTGAGGACGTCGTCGAGGCCGGCTCCGGCGAGGACGTTCAGCCACTGGCGGCGGGAGAGGAAGGTCTCGCCGGACGCGGCGCGGGCGTCCTCGGGAGTGGTCATCATGAACGCCTGGGACGCCAGGATCTCCAGGTGCACGCGGGTCGGTTCGGTGATCAGCAGCCAGCCGCCCGGCACCAGCAGTTCGACCAGCCCTCGGATGGTCACGTCGGTGTCCCGCGCGTTGTTCAGGACGCCGGCCGCGATCACGACTTCGGCCGAGCCGGACTGGTACCCCTGGTCCTGGGGTGTGCGGTCGATGTCGAACAGGTCGAAGCGCATCCACGGGTGACGGCCGAAGCGCTCGCGGGCCGGAGCGAGGAAGAACTTGGAGACGTCCGTGAACTGGTAGTTGGCCGTCAGTCCGCTGCCGGTGAGCGCGTCGATAACGGCTTGGGTCGTGGCACCTGTGCCCGCGCCGATCTCAAGGACGCGCAGCGGGAGCGGACCCGGGTGGACCGAGGCGATGGCCCGGACCGAGGCGGCGACGGCGGCGTTCAGGTAGCGGGCGGTCACGGTGTCGCGGTAGACGGCGTCGGCCCGCTCGCTCCGCCCCTCGGGGAAGAGGAGCAGGGCGGCCTGCTGCTCGCCGGTCATCAGCTGCGGCAGGCATTCCGCGTTGAGCCGGAGGTAGTCGATGAACTCGGCCGATCCCAGCCGGTCGGTCCACGCCTCGGCGGCGAGGTCCCAGGCGCGACCGACGTCGGTGGCACCAGTCGTCCGGGTGGCGCGGAACACTTCACCGTAGCGTTCGATGAGGCCGCGCTCTGCCAGCACATCGAGCCAGCGGCCGATCAGGCGGTGGTGCGCGGGTGCCACGCGGGCGTCGGCCAGCAGCTGGGCCAGAGTGGCGGGCGTTCCGGGCAGGGCGAGCAGCATCGAGCGCAGGACGGCGTCGTCCAGCCGCTCGACGAAGGTGTCGACCTGCTCGGCGGTGACGCCCTGGGCCTGCGGCTCGGCGGCGGTCATCGCCCGCGCGATGACACCGTGCAGGGTGAGCGGTCCGCACTCCGTGAGGCGCTCTCCCCCGCCGACGGTGGCCGCGGCTGCGGCCAGGTCGGCCACGGCCAGCGGCTGGTGGGCCTGCCGGGGGCGCAGTTCCGGGTATCCGAGCCCACTCGTCACGTCCTGCCACATCCGGCAGAGCGTCAGCAGGACCTGGTCGGGGCGCTCACTCCCAGGTTCGCCCAGGACGGCGGCGCGGAGCGCGAGCAGATCGGCGCCGATGGCGGAGGGCCACAGGTCGTGCAGCGTGTGCCGGAAGCTCGGCGGCCGGGCCGGTCCGAGCACGGTCGCCGTGGACTCGGCCAGGTGCCCGGTGTCCGGGCCGTCGAAGTCGAAGCGGTTCTTGACGGCCTCGGGGATGTGGAGGCGCGGCGTCCAGCTGACCGGGCCGTGTGTGTCAGCGAGCGTGAGACTTCCGCCCGCTGTCCCGACGGTCACGCGGTGCAGTAGGTGCAGGTGGTTGTCGGGTTCGGTGGGGTCGACCTGGTTCTGGACCCGCAGGGTGAGTGGAGCGCCGCCGATCCGGCCGGTCAACACGGAGAACGGACCGCCGGTGCTGTCCGCCGCTGAGAGCTCCCACGGCCGCACCGCGCCCAGCGCGTCGCCGAGGATGTGCAACAGCGGGAAGGCGACCTGCACCGAGCAGGCCGCGTCCACGTACTCGGCCGGCTGCCGGGCGAACAGGGCGCGGGCCGCAGCCGTGAACCGGCGTACGGACGGCAGCCGTACGTAGAGATCGCCAACGCGGTAGTGGACGCCGCTGCGGCGGGCCTCGCGCAAGCAGGCGGCCAGGTCGTCATGGTGGACGGGCTGTTCCTGCACCACGTGCATGCCCCGGCGCAGCAGCCGCAGCGCCAGGTCCGTGCCGGCTCCGCCCATCACGCCGGAGCGCAGCACCACGCAGGCGAGGTCGATGTCCCCGGGCAGTTCCTCGGGGTCGGTGAACAGCGGTACGCCGTAGCGCTCGGCGCACTCGATCGAGCGTGGGCTGCCCTTGGCGAGCACTCCGGCGATCTCGAACTGCTCGGGCAGTGCGGCAAGCGCGGCCAGGTAGAACTGGCCGAAGGTCGTCCCGCACACCACCACCCGCAGCTTGCGGTTCCCGGTCACAGGGTTCCCTCCTCGACCGTGGCAAGCTCCTCGATCGGTGTCTGATGAATCGTCATGTCGCAGGCGTCGCGGAGTCGGGTGACGGTGGCCGACGGGTCGAGCGCCGATGCGGCGTAGGCTGCTCCGGCCGCGACCTCGCCGCGCAGGACGGCCGTCGTCGCGGCGGCGGTCATGGCGCCGGTCAGCTCGGCGATGCCCGGCGCGCGCAGGACGGCCGTGCGGGTGGCCGCCCGGCCCGCCACCGTGCCGTCGAGCTGCGCCAGGATGGTCACGTACGGGGTGCGCCCAGCCGTGTCCAACGCGGTGGCGCGGCACAGCCCGGCGACCGCGTCGGCCAGGGGCAGGGCCCGGGCCGCGTCCAGTGCGGTGGCCAGGTGATCGCCGTCGAGCGCGGTGTACCAGCGGCCGTGGGTGAGCGCGAGGTCCCGGGCCAGCTGCTCGCCCTCCGCGTCCAGGTACGGGAAGGCGCTGACCTCGTACGGGAAGAACGGCAGGGTGACGGCCGGCCGACGGGTCGCCGTACCGGGGCGGCGAGCGCCGTCCTGCCAGGCGGCGAGCGGGTCGTTGCCGCCGCCGAGGACACCGTGCAGGTAGTCCTCGGCGCCAGTGGCGGTGAACCTGTCGAGCACCCCCGCGTAGACCGTCAGCTCGTGCACCTCGTCGAACTCCTGGGCTGCGAGCCAGCGTGGCAGCAACCCGGACAGGCCGGGCAGCGCGCCGGCGGCGAAGACCGCGCAGCGGCCTGCGGTGTCCGGTGGCAGGGTTTCCCCGCCCGCATCGACATGGTGTGCTCCGGCCGCGAGCGCGGCTCGGGCCACACGTACGGCGGTCCGGTGCGACGGCCCCGCGCAGTTGACGACCACCTCGCACCCGCGGACGAAGGCCGCGAGCAATCCGTCGTCCTCGACGTCGACCGCGAGCGCCTCGACCGCTGCGGGCAGCGTGGCCGCCGCACGCACGGCGCGCTCCCGGCTTCGGCCGCCGATGCGCAGCGGTCCGGCGCCCCAGCCGTCCAGCAGCCGGGCCGCCTGCGCGCCGACCGCGCCATAGCCTCCGATGACGCCGATCACAAGGTGCCTTCTTCCATCTCGTCGAGCGCCGCGAGTTCCTCGGCGAGCGCTGCCGCGACCCGTTCCAGGCTGCGTCCCGAGAACATCCGCCGCAGCGGCAGTTCGACGCCGTAGCGCTGCCAGACCTGCTCAATGAAGCGGGTGGCCAGCAGGCTGTCGCCGCCCAGCTCGAAGAAGCTCCGCTTGCGGCCGACGGCGGTCCGGCCCAGCAACTCCGCCCACAGATGGGCGAGTTCCTGCTCCAGCCCGGCCTGCGGCTCCTCGTCCGGATCCTCAGGACCGTCCGCCCCGGCGAGCCGGGCGAGTGCGCTACGGTCGATCTTGCCGTTGGCGCTGAGCGGCAGCCAGGGCAGCACCTCGACGCGCTCGGGCACCATGTGGTCGGGCAGCCGGGACATCAGGTGGGCGCGGAGTCGGCCCGGGTCCAGGTCGGCAGCGGCCTCTGGGCGCCGGCCCCACAGCAGGTGGGTGAAGGTATCACCGATCGGGCGATGGCCCGCCTCCCGCAGCCCGGCCCCGGCCAGGAGTTCGGCCCAGCGCGCGCCGGACAGCATCGGGGTACCCGCGAGCCGGCGTGCCCGGTCGAAGCCGGTGTAGCCGCGGTCCAGCAGTGCCGCCGTCAGCAGCGCGACGGGTGTCAGCTCCGCGCGCTCGACCGCCAGGACGGTGCCGCCGCGCCGGGCGAGCAGAGTGGCCAGCGCGGGGCCCTGCGCCGGGTCCGGGTAGCGGTGCAGGACGTTGTCGGCCAGCACCACGTCGAATCGGTACCTCAGCTCGTCGGAAACCCGTGCGCCGTGCAGGAGTTGGCAGTCGGTTCGGTGCGGCAGCGCCTCCAGTCGGTGGCCGGCTGCTGCGACCATGGCCGGTGCGGGATCAAGCAGGGTGTAGCGCACCTGCTCCGGGTCGAGGAGGCGAAGCAGCCGAGCGGCGAACCGGCCGTCCCGGCCGTCGAGTTCGACGACCTCGATCGGCCTTCCCAGCTCCGAGGCCAGCGCGGCCAGGCGGTGGGCGATCTCGTCGGCGGCCCGGGCCGTCCCCTGATCGTGCTCGGCCAGGCTCGCCGGAGAGAGCACCTCGTCGTCGAGGAGCGCGGCGGGATCGAGGCGGTCGGCGAGGATCTCGCGGTAGTCGTCCAGCCGTTCCAGCAGTCGACCGTGGGCTCGGACGATCAGCTCGGCGTACTCGTCGGCACCCGTGTCGGGCTCGGTGCGCGCCAGGGCCTCCCGCAGGCCGGGACCAGCGCTGTACGTACCCGCCTCCTCGACCAGCACCTTCTGCTCGACCAGCCAGTTCAGCCACAGCCCGAGGATCGGCAGGTGCTCGTCCACCACGTCCAGCCGCCTGGCGAGTTCGCCCGCCGTCGTACCGGTGAAATCCGTCAGGCGGAGCAGCCTGACGAGGAACGCCTCGGCCGTCTCCGCCTCCACCTGCCGGGCCCTGGCCCGAGCAGCGAGCAGGTCGGCGTCCGGCTCGATGCCGTCAACACCCGACCGGTCTACGGTCACAGCCGGTACGACGGCGGCGACCAGACGTCGCGCCGCCCCCTCGCCCGCCAGCGTGACGACAGCCCGGCCGACGCCGGCGTGGTCCCGCAGGGCCGCTTCGATCTCACCGAGTTCGATGCGGTGGCCACGGATCTTGACCTGCTGGTCGGCCCGGCCCAGGAACTCCAGCGTGCCGTCCGGCCAGTACCGTCCGAGATCGCCGGTCCGGTACCAGCGTTCGCCGCCCAGCGAAACGAACTGGCGCTCAGTCTGCTCAGCTGCTCCCCGGTAGCCGCGGGCGACTCCCGCGCCGCCGATCCACAGCTCACCCGCCACCCAGTCCGGGCAGTCGCGGCCGAGCGGGTCGACGACCCGGTAGCGCTGATTGCGCAGCGGGTACCCGTACGGGATCGAGCGCCAGGTCGGCTCGACCTCGGCGACCTCGAAGGCGTTCGACCAGATCGCGGCCTCGGTCGCACCGCCGAGGGCGACGAACCGGCAGCCGGGTCGCTGGGCCGCGAGACGTCCGGGCAGGTCCAAGCCCACCCAGTCGCCGGAGACCAGCACCAGTCGCAAGGGCGGCAGGCCGTCGCCGCCTTCCGCCACCACGAGCAGCATGTCCAGCAGGGCCGGGACGGTGTTCCAGAGCGTCACCTGGTGGCGGCGGGCCAGCTCAAGCCAGCGCCGGGCGTCGCGCCGGGCCTCCTCCTCGATCAGGACGGCCGCACCCCCGGCCGAGAGGGGGCCGAAGATGTCGTAGACGGAGAGGTCGAAGTCCAGCGCGGAGACCGCGAGCACGCGGTCGTGCTCGCCGATCGCGTAGCGCTCGTTGAGGTCGGTGACGGTGTTGGCCGCCGCGCGATGCGTGATCTCCACGCCCTTGGGGTCGCCGGTGGAACCGGAGGTGAAGATGACGTACGCGAGCTCGTCCGGGTCGGACTCGACCGGTCGCGCCATCGGCCCGGCGGGCGGAAGGTCGTCGATCGCGACCGGCACGACGGCATCGGACCAGGCCGAGGCCGCCTTCGCGGCCTGGTCGGTGACGACGAGGCGAACGCCTGCCAGGCTGTGGATGCGCTCCCGCCGTGCCGCCGGCTGGTCGACGCCGACCGGCAGGTAGGCCGCTCCCGCCGCGAGCACGCCGAGCACGGCGGCGATCTGGTCGGGCCCCTTGGGCAGGGTCACGGCGACTGGCTCGCCCGGCCCGACGCCCCGATCGGCGAGGGCGGCGGCCAACCGCACTGCTCGGTCGGCCAGTTCGCCGTAGGTCAGCTGCTCGTCGTCGCCCCACCGCAGCGCGATGCGCTGGGGCTGCTCGGTGGCGCGCTCGAAGAAACGTGCGTGGAGCAACCGGGCCGGGGCCGCGGTGCCGGTGGCGTTGATGCGGGTACGAGTCTCCCGCTGGGCTTCGGGCAGCAGGTCGGGCGCGGGTGCCTCCCAGTCGCCCCAGCCGAGCCAGTCGAGCAGCCGGAGGTAGGCGGCGAACATCGCGTCGAGCAGACCGTCCGGGAAGAGCTCCTCGACGGCGTCCCAGTTGAGGCGCACCCCGCCGTCGTTCTCGGTGACCTGGTGGTCGAGCCACACCTGCGGAGTCTGCGACACGCCCCACACGTAGTCGTCGAACAGCCCCGAGGCGGGTTCGCCGCCGACCCCGAGCGCGCTGGTGAACACCACCGGCATGGTGGTCCCGGGTTCGCCCGTGTGGCGGGCGAGTTCACGCACGACCTGGACGGCCGAGACCTCACGGTGGTCGAGTGCGCCCCACAGTTCCTGCTGCACCCGCCGTGCCCGCGTCAGCCAGCTCTCGCCCGGCTCCGGGCGGGAGGCGACGAGCATCAGCGAGGTGAAGTCGCCCAGCACGTTGGCGATGTCGGGGTGCACGTCCTTGCGGTCGAAGAGGGTGAGGTTGAGCGTCAGGTCCGCTCGGGCGCTCCACCGGCCGAGCACCTCAGCGAAGGCGGCGAGCAGCACGGCGGAGGGGGTGAGCCCGTGCTCGCGGGCCTGCTCGCCGATCGGCCGCCAGTACGCGGCTTCGATCCGGGCCTCGCGCCGGGTGAAGCGGGGCCGCTCCACCGTCGACGGGTCGACGGCCAACGGGAGTTGCGGCGACGGAGGCAGCGCCGGCACCTGGCGCGTCCAGTGCTCCTGTGCGGCGGCGAGGGCGGCGGGCTCGGGCGCGGTGCCGAGCACGTAGTCGCGGAACGAGACGCCCACCGGAGGCAGTTCGGCGTCCAGGTCGTCGTAGAGGAGGCCGAGTTCGGTGTAGAAGGTGAGGATGCTCAGGGCGTCGAGGACGATGTTGTCCATGCCGATGCCCAGCCGGGTGCGGTCGCCCGCGCGAACGGCGCGGATGGCGAACAGCGGCCAGCTCGCCGGGTCGAACAGCTGGTGGGAGGCGGTGTCGCGGAGCTCCCGGAACGTTGCCTCGGGGTCGGGGCCGGCCTCGGTGACGGCGATGCGGTAGGACGGGACATCGGCCAGGATCCGCTGTTCCCCGCGCTCGTCGACGACGGCGCGCAGCATCTCGTGGCGGCGCACGAGACGGTCCACGGCGGCCTCCAGGCGGGCGAGGTCGAGGTCGGGTACGTCGTACTCGCGGTAGAAGTGGCAGCCAGTGCCGCCGAGGGTGAAGTCCTCGCCCCGGCCGAGCCAGTAGGCGCGCTGAACGTCGGTGAGCGGGAAGGGGTCCGGCCGGTGCTCCGGATCGGCTGCCAGGTCGGCACCGGACCGGGCGCTGTGGTCGATCCGCAGGGTGGCGGCGAAGTCGGCGAGTACGGGGTGGGCGAACAGCTGGGCGAGCTTGACGTCCGCGAAGCCGTCCGCGCGCAGCCGTCCGACCAGCCGCGTGGCCAGCAGGGAGTCGCCGCCGCGGGTGAAGAAGTCGTGCTCGCGGCCGACTTCGGGCACTCCCAGGATCTCCGACCAGGCTACGGCGGCGCGACGCTCGATCCCACCGGCGGGCGCGGTGACCGGCACGGCGCCGTGAACGTCGTGGGCGGTAAGGGTGCGGCGCAGGGCAGCCCGGTCGATCTTGCCGTTGGGCGTCAGCGGCAGCGCGGGCACGAGGACGATCCGCTCGGGCACCATCGCCGACGGCAGCCGGTCCGCCAGGAAGGCGCGCAGTTCAACGGTGTCCGGCTGTCCGTCCTCACGGTCCGTCGGTCTTCCGGCCGAGACGGCCGCCAGTGTGCTCCAGTCCGGCACTGACGGCACGGGCGTGACGGCGGCGACCAGCCGGCCGTCCTCGCACACCACTGCGACGCCCTGGCCGACCCCGGGGAAGGCGGTCAATGCCGTCTCGATCTCGCCGAGTTCGATCCGGTGGCCACGCACCTTGACCTGGTGGTCGGCCCGGCCGAGGAACTCCAGTGTCCCGTCCGGCCAGTAGCGCGCCCGGTCGCCGGTACGGTACCAGCGCCGGCCGTCGGCCTCCAGGAACCGCTCGGCCGTGCGAGCCGGGTCGTTCCGGTAGCCGCGGGCGACACCGGCGCCGCCGATCCACAGCTCTCCGGGTACCAGGTCCGGGCAGTCACGTCCCAGCGGGTCGACCACCCGGCAGCCCACGTTGCGCAGCGGCGTGCCGTACGGGATCGAGGTCCAGGCCGCCGAGGGATCGCGGACCTCGCAGATGGTGGAGTGGATGGCGGTCTCGGTGGTGCCGCCCAGCGCGACGAACCGGCAGACGGGCGCGACGGCCGCCAGCCTGCCCGGCAGGTCCAGCGGCACCCAGTCACCGCCCAGCAGCACCACGCGCAGCGGCACGTCCGCGCCTGCGGCCGTGACCAGCATGTCCAGCAGTGCGGGCACGCAGTTGGCGACGGTCGCGCGGTGGCGGTGCGCGAGCTCGGCCCAGGCGTGGGCGTCGCGGCGCTCCGGCTCCTCGACGCACACCACGGCGCCGCCGGCGGAGAGCGGGCCGAAGATGTCGTAGACGGAGAGGTCGAAGTCGAGGGCGGACAGCGCCAGCGTCCGGTCGGCGGGGCCGATGGCGAAGCGCTCGTTGAGATCGTGGACGGTGTTCATCGCCGCGGCGTGGGTGAGCTCCACGCCCTTCGGCTCGCCGGTGGAGCCGGAGGTGTAGATCACGTAGGCGAGGTCGGTGTCGGCCCCCGGGACGGGTGCGGCCAGCGGCGTGGTGTTCCCCGGTACGGCGACGTCGTCCAAAACCAGCCGGAGCCCGGCGGTGCGGTGGATGCGCTCGCGCCGCAGCGCGGGCTGGTCGATGCCGAGCGGAAGGTATGCGGCGCCTGCGGCCAGCACGCCGAGGACGGCCGTGATCTGGTCCGGGCCCTTGGGCAGCGTGACGGCCACCAGGTCTCCGGCTGCGACGCCCTGGGCCTGCAGGTCAGCGGCGAGCGTGAGCGCCCGCCGGGCGAGCTCGCCGTAGCTGAGCGAGCCGTCCGCTCCCCAGCACAGCGCGGTGGCCTCGGGGTTGCGGGCGGCGTGGGCGAAGAATCCGTCGTGGAGCCTGGCACCCGGCAGCGGCCCGGCGGTGTCGTTGACGGAGTCCCGCACCGCGAGCTGCGATGCGGGGAGCAGCGCCGGGACGGGCTCGGACCAGGTGTCGGCGTCCGACAAAAGGCGGTCCAGCAGCCTGCTGTAGGCGTCGAACATGGCGTCCAGCACGCCGGGTGCGAAGGCGTCCTCGCGGGCGTCCCAGTTGACCAGCAACCCGCCGTTCAACTCGGTCACCTGGGCGTCCAGCCAAACCTGCGGGCCCTGCGAGATGATCCAGGTGGCCTCGCCGAACGTGTCCCGGACCTCCATTGGGAACAACTCGCCCAGGCCCAGGGCACTGGTATAGACGACAGGTGCGAGAACCCGTGCACCGTTCAGGCGGGAGGCGTCGCGCAGGACCTCCACACCGGAGTAACCGGCGTGCGCGGCGTCCGCGTGAAACCGCGCCTGCAGCCGGGCGGCGCGCTCCGCGAAGGTGCCGGGCGCGGCGCCGTCCCACGCCAGGAGGACCGACGAGGTGAAGTCGCCGACCAGGGAACCGACTTCGGCGTGCAGTGGTTCACGGTCGAAGAGCGGGAGGTTGAGCAGGAAGCGCGGCTCGGCACTGAAGGCGGTGAGGGTCTCCGCGAACACCGAGGCCAGCGCCATCGCGGGGGTCAGCCCGTGGCTGCGCGCCAGTCCCCCGAGACGTCGCATCATCCGGGGGTCCAGCCAGCGGTGGTGGCGCACCACGGTCGGCTGCTCGGACAGTGTGGCGAGCGGCAGTTGGGGCGCGGCGGGCAGCTCGGGCAGGTGGCGGCGCCAGTGGTCGCGGTCGGCGTCCAGGGCAGCCGCACGGGTCGGCGCCTGTCGGGCCGCGCGCCGATCGGCGAGATAGCGCGGATAGCTGTACGCGAGCGCGGACAGCGGCGTGTCAGGGTCGGCGTAGCTCCGGGCGAGGTCAGCGAGCAGCACGCGCAGGCTCAGTGCGTCGGCCGCGACCATGTCCAAGTTGAGGTGGACGCGCGTGCCGCTCTCCCGGATCTCCGCGGGCAGCAGCGAGAGTTGGACGTCGAAGACCTCACCGGACGCGATGTCCAGGCTCCGGTGGGACAGTCGCTGCCGGATGTCCGCCAGTTTCTGCTCGGCTTCGGCCGCGGTCAGCGCGCGCAGGTCGTGAACGCGAAGGCCCGGCCAGGTGCTCTGCGGGGCGATCTGCTGGTAGCCGTCGTCGAGGATCCGCACCCGCAGCATCCCGTGCCGCGCGAGCACCGCCCGGACGGCCGCCTCCAGGCGGGCGGGCTCGACCCGCTCGCCGTCGAACTCGTTGTAGAAGTGCGCTGCCACGCCACCGAGTTGCTGCTCATCGGCGCGCCCCACCCAGTAGGCGTGCTGCATCAGCGCCAGTTCGAACGGCTCGGACTCGTCCACCGCCCGCCCGGCCGTCGGGGTAGTCGCCCCGGCACCGGCCATCAGCTCGTGCCAGGCGGCCAGGGTCGGTTCGGTGGCCAGCTCCGCGAAACCGATCTCCAGGCCGGCGCGCCGAAGGCGGCCGGCCAACCGCATCATGGCCAGCGAGTCCAGGCCGAGGGCGATCAGGTTGTCGCCCTCGCCCAGCTCCTCCGCCGGCAGTCCGAGCAACTCCGCCACGGCGCCCGGGAGGTCGGGCACTGCGGCCCCGTGATCCTGCGACAAGTGGGTTCCCTTCCTCGGGATGTGGAGGTACGTGCCGCCAGGACGGCGGCGCGGCCGGGGCGCCTTCGCGCATCTCGCGGCCCGACGACTCGGAAGCCGTTCGACTGTTACAGCCGGATTGCTTATTGGTAGTGGTTATCATATGCATTAAGCCTCTCCGGTAGGCAAGCCCGAACGCGCAAACACCGGTTCAAGTCCGAGCAAGCCGCCGGGGAACAGCCCCTGACAGACCGTCTAGGCGCCCGCACGGGCGTGGAAGAGAGGGCACGCATGAGCACGACCGAAGCTGACGCGGTGGAGGCGGCGATCCCACCCGAGGTACGAAGCGGCAGGCGCTGGACGACGGCGGTGACCTCGCTCGCGGCCGCGATGATGACCCTGGACATCACCGTGGTCAACGTGGCCCTGCCGCGCATCGGCGAGGACCTCGACGCGTCACTGGACAGCCTCCAGTGGATCGTCAACGCCTACACGCTGACCTTCGCCGCCTTGCTACTCACCGCAGGCTCGGTGTCCGACCGGATCGGCCGCCGCCGGATCTTCCTCGCCGGCGTGGCCGTCTTCACGGCCGCCTCGTCCGTGTGTGCGCTGGCGCCGAACGCGGCGGTTCTGATCGCGGCCCGTGCCGTTCAGGGCGCCGGCGGTGCGATGGTCCTCGGCACCTCGCTCGCCCTGATCGCCGGGGCGTTCGAGGGTGCCCCGGCCCGCTCCCGCACCACCGCCATCGGGCTGTTCACGGCGGGCGGAGCCGTCTCGGCGGCGCTCGGCCCCCTGGTGGGCGGCTCGATCGTCGAGTGGCTGAGCTGGCCGTTCCTGTTCGCGGTCAACGTGCCGATCGGACTGCTCATCCTGGTCGGCGCCGCCCGCAAGGTCCCGGAGAGCGTAGCCACCGACGGACCCGCCCGGATCGACTACGCCGGGGCCGTGCTGGCCGTGCTGGCGCTGTTCGCCCTCAACTACGGCCTGCTGGCCGGATCCGAGAAGGAGTGGTCGGCACCGGACGTGCTCACCGCGCTGATCGCCGGCGGTGTGCTGGCGGTGGCGTTCGCCGCCGTCCAGTGGCGACTGGGCCCGGACGCGATGCTGGATCTGCGGCTGTTCGCCATCCCGACCTTCAGCGGCGCGGTGCTGCTCAGCTTCGCCGCCCGGATCTTCAGCTTCGGGCTGCTGCCGTTCCTGACCCTCTGGCTGGGCGGCATGCTGGAGCTCAGCCCGTTCCGGATCGGCCTGGTGCTGCTGGCACAGTCCGTCGCCCTGGTGATCGCGGCGCCGCTGAGCGGCCTGCTCACCAAGGTGATGCCGGTCGCCGGGGTACTCGCACTCGGCATGGCCGTGGTCGGCGTCGGCATGTTCCTGGCCGTCGGGATCGGCCCGCACGACGGCTGGTCGGCCGTCCTGCCCGCGCTGCTCCTGCTCGGTGCGGGAGCGGGTCTGACCCTCCCCCACCTCCTGGCACTGGCCGTGGGTGTGGTCCCGGCCTCCCGGGCAGGCACCGCCTCGGGTGCGGCCAACAGCTTCTTCCCGCTCGGTACCGCAACCGGCGTCGCCGCCTTCGGCGTGGTGCTCAGCCACAAGGTCGGCGCGGTGATGTCCTCCGCCGCGCTCGACCGGCTCGGCCTCCCGCCGGGCGACGCGGAACGCCTGCGCAAGCTCGTCGCGGCGGGCCAGTTCGACACCCTCGCCACGGCCACTCCGGCTGCCACCCGCAGCCAGGTCGTGGACCTCGCGCACACCGCCTACACCGGCGCGCTGTCGACGATCTTCCTGATCGCCGGCATGGCCGCGCTGGTCGCGGCGGCCGCAAGCCTTCTACTGGTTCGTGAGCGGGACAACCTCGATACCGCGTAAGACAGTTCGGCGCACACCACGGCCCTCCTCCGTGTGTCAGAGGGAGGCCGTGGTGTACTCGGCGATCCGCCGACGCACCGCGCTCACGACCTCCTGGGGACGGTCCGAGAGGTAGAAGTGCCCGCCGGGGAAGGTCAGGCGCTGGAAGAGGCCGGAGGTCCACTGCCGCCAGCCGTCGGCCTCCTCGGCCGTGAGCTCGGTGTCGTCCGCGCCGACCAGGGCGGTCACCGGACATGGCAGGAGGCCGTCCGGGCGGGCCGGGTAGGTCTCGATGAGCCGGTAGTCACCCCGGACCGCGGGGAGGACCAGCCGCCGGAGTTCGGGCATGGCCATGAGGGCGGCGTCGGTGCCGCCGAGGCGGACGAGCTCGGCGCAGAGCGCGTCGTCATCGAGCAGATGCGTGGTGCCGCCGTGGTGGAACTGCGGTGCCTCGCGGGCCGAGACGAACAGGTGGACGGGCGGGCGATGGCCCTGCCGGACCAGCTGGAGGGCGAGTTCATGGCCGACGGTCGCTCCCATGCTGTGCCCGAAGACCGCCCAAGGCCGGTCCAGCAGCGGTGACAGCGCGGCACCGAGCCCGCCCACCAGCGCCGGGAGGTCGGCCGGGAGCGGATCGTCCAGGCGGTCCTCGCGGCCCGGCGGGCAGACGAGCAGGAGCTCCACCTCCGGCGGAAGCAGGGTGACCCACGTGCGGTAGAGGCCCGGCGAGCCGCCGGCGTGCGGCAGGCAGACCAGCCGGACGGCGGCGTTCGGACGGGGCTGGGGACGGCGCAGCCAAGGCGCGGAAGTCATGGGAAAGTCCTCAGGGTCGCTCGGTGATCCCGGCCGGTGCGACAGCCGAGGCCGGCAACTTGGCTACGGCCGCGAGCAGTTCGCGGGTGAGCGGATCGGCGGGTGTGGTGAGCAGCCGCTCGGCGGGGCCGCTCTCCCTGATCCGGCCGTCGGCGAGCACCGCGAGAGAGCCGCCCAGCCGTGCGGGCACGGTGAGGTCGTGGGTGACGACGATCAGGGCGACGCCCAGCTCGCGCCGGAGCTCGGCCAGCAGGGAGATCACGGTGTGGGCGGTCGGCGCGTCCAGGGCGCTGGTCACCTCGTCACACAGCAGTACCGCCGGTTCTGCGGCCAACGCCCTCGCCAGGGCGACCCGCTGGCGCTGCCCTCCGGAGAGCTGCGCCGGTCGGCGTCCCGCGTGCTCGGATGTCAGCCCGACCCGTTCGAGCAGCCGGTCCACTTCGCGGCGCACCTGCGCCGCGTCCAGTTCGGGACGGAAGCGGCTGAGCGGGCGGGCGACGATCCGGCCGACGCTGTGGCGGGGGTTCAGCGAGGAGTACGGGTCCTGCGGCACGAGTTGCAGTCGGCGCAGCTGTTCCGGGGAGCGTCCGTGCAACCCGTGGCCGGTCTCCTCGTCCGAGAGGAGGAGGGCGCCCGACCAGTCGGCGTGCAGGCCGGTCAGGCAGCGCAGCAGGGTGGTCTTCCCGCCGCCCGAGGGGCCGACCACGCTGAGGCAGCCGCCCTGTTCGACGGACAGGTCGATCGCGGCGAGCACGGTCCGCCCGCCCCGGCGTGCCTCCAGCCCTCGCACGGTCAGGGCCGCTGGTCCGACCGGCTCGCGTGGCCCAGGCAGAGCGGTGACACGGCCCGCGTCGACCAGACTGCGGGCGGCGGCGCTCGCTGGCCGGGCGAGCACGTCGGCCACCTGCCCGTGCTCGACCACGCGCCCGGAGTCGAGCACCGCCACCTCATCCGCGACCGAGGCCACCTGGGCCAGGTCGTGGGCCACCAGCAGCACGGCCGGGCCTCCGTCCTCGCGCAGCCGCCGGATGTCGGCCAGCAGCGCGGCCGCGGTCACCGGGTCGAGGGCGCTGGTCGGTTCGTCGAGCACGAGCAGGTCAGGCCGGTGCGCGAGCGCCGCCGCCAGGGCGACCCGCTGGCGCTGGCCGCCGGAGAGCTGGTGCGGGAGGCGGCGCAGGAAGTCGTCGTCGCACGGCAGCCGGACCGTCCGCAGCGCGGCGCGGATCCGTTCCGGCCGCTGCTTCCGGGGGACCGAGCGGGCCCGCAGGTACTCACCGAGGTGGTCGGCCACCCTCATCGTGGGGGCGAGTGAGGTGCGCGGGTCCTGCGGAACATAGCCGGCATGGCGGCTGCGCAGTCGGCGCAGCGCGCGTGCGGGAAGGCCGAGGACGGGCCGGCCGGCCAGGTGGGCCTCGCCGGTCCGGAGTGACAGTCCCGGGCGCAGTTCCCCGAGGGCGGCGAGAGCGACGGTGGTCTTCCCGCTGCCCGACGGCCCGACCAGCGCGAGGATGCGCCCGGGGGCGAGATCGAGGTCGATGCCGTCCACCACCGTGCGCGGCCCGTCCGGGCCGTGCACCTGCACCGTCAGGCCACGCAGCCGCAGTACCGCGGACCCGGCAGCGAGGTCCGCCGCCACGGGTACCGGCCGCCGACGGCCGCGTGGCTGGCGCGCGGCGGGAAAAGCGGCGTCCACCAGCAGGTTGGCGGCCAGCAGCAGCACCAGGATCCCGGCCGCCGGGACGGCGACGGCCAGCGGTTGCAGCGACAGCCCGTCCCGGTTCTCCAGAACCATCAACCCCCAGTCGGCGGCCGGTGGTTGGGCACCGTAGCCGAGGAATCCCGCAGTGGAGACGACGAACACCGCGCCCACGAACCGCACGGCGGCGTCGGCGGCGAGCACCGGCGTGAGGTTGGGCAGCACCTCGCGCAGCAGGACGTACCCGGTGCGCTCGCCCCGGGCGAGGGCCGCCTCCACGTAGTCGTGCTGCAGGGCCTGCAGGGTGGCGGCCCGCACCACGCGGACGATCTCCGGCAGCAGGACGACGGCGGTGGCGGCCCCGACGCCGACGGCACCCCGACCCAGCGCCACCACGGTGACGCTCAGCAGCAGGAAGGCGGGCAGGCTGAGCAGCACGTCCGCGCACCGCAGCACGGCCGAGTCGGTCCGCCCGCCGCGCAACGCCGCCACCATGCCCGCCGCCGCGCCCACGGCGTACGCGGCCGCGAGAGCGGTCAGCGAGAGCAGCACCAGCGACCGGCCGCCGGCCAGGAAACGGCTGAGCACGTCGGCGCCCAGATGCTCGGTGCCCAGGGGGGCCGCTCCCGAGGCGGGGGCGTACGGCATGTCGAGCACCTCGCCGGGCCCGTGCGGGGCGAGCAGCGGCCCTACGAGGGCGAGCAGTACAGTCGCTGCCAGGACGGTCCCGGCGGCCATCGCCCGCCACCGCCCGCGAAATCTGGTCAACTCAGGCTCCTTGCCGCCGGATTGAGCGCGGCCGCCAGAAGGTCCGCGAGCAGGTTGAGGGTGACGGTGACACCGGCGACGATCAGGGCCACGCCCTGGACGACGGGGACGTCACGCGCGGCCGTGGCGTTCACCAGGGCGGCGGCCAGGCCCGGGTAGCCGAAGAGCGTCTCGGCGACCAGGGTTCCGCCGAGCAGGTAGGCGAGGTAGCGGGCAAGCACCGGCACGGCGGGCACCACGGCCGCCGGGAGCACCCAGCGCAGCACGACGCGGTGCTCGGGGATGCCGCCGAGCCGGGCGGTGCGGGCCGCCTCGGAGTCGGTGGCGGCCAGCACCCCGGCGCGCACCAAGCGGACGTTCTGGGCCAGGCTGACCGACAGCAGCGTCAGCACCGGGAGCACCAGGACCCGGGGCTCGGCGGCCACGCTGTGCCCGGCCGAGGGCAGCGACACCGCCGGCAGCCAGCCGAGCCCGACGGCCAGGAGCAGCACCAGCAGCGTGCCGACGACGAACTCGGGCAGGCTGACCAGCGCGAGCGTCGCGGTCGACACGACGCGGTCCGCGGCCCGCCCGGCCCGCAACCCCGCCCACAGCCCGAGGCCGACCGCGAGCGGTACCAGCAGCGCCGCCGCGACGGCCCCGAGCAGCAACGAGTTCCCGGCCCGCTCGGCGATCAGCTGCGCGACCGGGCGACCGCTGGCATAGGAAGTGCCGAGGTCGCCCTGCACGGCGTGCCAGAGCCAGTGCCCGTAGCGGATCCACGCCGGCTGGTCGAGCCCCAGGCTGTGGCGCAGCGCGGCGATCTGCTCGGGCCCGGCCCGACCGCCCAGCCGGGCCGCCGCCGCGTCGCCCGGTGCCAGCGCGGTCGCCGCGAAGACCAGGACCGAGGCGGCGAGCAGGGTGCCCGCCGCGACGGCCAGCCGGCGCAGGACCGCCCTCACGAAGCGAGGAAGGCGTCGCGCAGGCACGGGTAGTCGAAGAAGCCGCGCGCCTGGACGCCGTGGACGGCGGGCGTGGAGGCCGCCACAGGGGGGATACGGGCGAACACCGCGTCGCCGCCGTGGTCGTAGAGGTGGTGCTGGACGTCGTGGACGGCGGCGGTGCGCTTGGCGTCGCCGACGGCGGAGTGCATGGCGGTGATCAGGCCGTCCAGGGTGGTGCCGGCGGGCCCGGTGAAGGGGTACGAGGCCTTGGAGCCGTAGTACATCGAGAGCTGCAGCGGCAGCGGCATCGCGTGGTACAGGTTGGTCTGCAGCGGGGTGCTCAGCAGTGCCTTGATGTCAGCGTAGTAGTCGGCTGCGGGGATCTTGTTGACGGTCGCCGCCAGCCCGGCGGCCTGGGCCTGCTGGACGAAGGCGGTGGCGCTTTCCAGCGTCCCGTACTCGTAGTCGCTGGTGCGCACCGAGAGCTGCCCGCCCGGGAACAACTTCCGTACCTGGTCCGGGTCGTGGGCGCGACGCCGGAGCGAGGTGTCGTACCAGGACTGGTGGCGGCCGAGCGCGTCGTCGGCGACCTCGCCGTAGCCGAGGGTGACGGTACGGACCATCGCCTCGCGGTCGATCGCGAACTTCACGGCCTGGACGGCCTCGGGCTTGGTGAACGGGTCGGTGCCGAGGTTCATGGTGAAGGCGAGCTCGCTCCACAGCTCCTGCGGCGCGGTGAGGATGCGCAGGGCCTGGTTCTGGGCCTCGGCGCGGGCGGTGGTGAGGGTGAGCCCTCCCGCGTAGTCGAACTGGCCGGCCTTCAGGCCGTTGAG
Source organism: Kitasatospora sp. NPDC058190 (assembly GCF_042883685.1). Lineage (NCBI taxonomy): Bacteria > Bacillati > Actinomycetota > Actinomycetes > Kitasatosporales > Streptomycetaceae > Kitasatospora > Kitasatospora sp. NPDC058190. The sequence continues at coordinate 3,644 of NZ_JBHVVI010000064.1, read as the reverse complement.
CCGGGCACCGGCGTCGGCGACGGAGAGCAGTTCGATCTGGTCGAGGTAGGGGCCGCCGTTGGCCGAACCCCAGTAGTCGGTACGGGCGGTGAGCAGGCTGCTGCTGCCGGCCGTCCAGCTCTTCAGGACGAACGGTCCCGAGCCGGGCGCGTGCGCGAGGTCGCTGGTGCCGTCGGGGAAGACGAACATCGACTGGGCGAGGACCAGGTCGAAGAAGCCGTCGGGGCCCTTGAGTTGAAGCTCCAGCGTGCGGAGGTCGCGGACGGCGGACGCCCCGGCGTCGAGCCCGCCGAGCAGCCCGCTCTGCACGGTGGGGTTGGAGGCCAGCGTGCGGAGGCTGAACAGCACGTCCTGGGCGGTGAGTTTGCGTCCGTCGCTGAAGGTCACGCCGTCGCGCAGCCGGACGGTCCAGCGGGTGACGTCCGCGTTGGGCTCGACGGATTCGGCGAGCCGCCACACCGGGGCGCTGCCCTCGATCTCACCGAGGGTGTCCCAGATCAGCCGGGCCCGGACGTAGTCGATCGCGCTCCCGGTCGCCTGGAGCACGCTGGTGGACTCGGCGCTGGATCCGGCGAAGGCCGCCCGCAGCTTGCCCCCTCGGCGGGGCGGGACGGAGGCCGTCGGGCTCTGCGCGGCGAGCGGCGGGCGTGCGGTCGAGCCGCCACTGCACGCCGTGAGCAGGCCGCTGCCGAGCACCGCGCCCGCGCCCATCAGGCCGAGCACCGATCTACGGGATATCTGACGATGCGTCATCTTCCCCTCATTCATGGACGATTCCCCAAGCCTAAAGTGAAACGATAATACTTTTCAATAACCCTGCGGGAGACAGCAGTTCAGGTGCCACGCGACGATTCATCGCCCGTTTTGCCAGTCATGCGTAGATTTGGAGATGGACAGAGGGAAGGCGGACGTCATGAGCGCACCGATCGACCACCGAACCCACAGCGAGCACGGCCACCACCACGGCGAGGGCTGCGGCCACGTGGCGGTGCCGCACGCCGACCACGTGGACTACGTCCACGACGGCCATCTGCACCGCTTCCACAACGGCCATGTCGACGAGTGCGAGTCGGCCGGCCACGTCGAACACTCCGGCCACGCCCACGAGCACCGGGAGGGCTGCGGCCACACCGCCGTCCCCCACGGCGACCACGTGGACTACGTACACGACGGACACCGCCACGCCGCCCATGCGGGCCACTGGGACGATCACTGACCGGCTCGGCTTCAGCGCACGGCGACCAGGACGCAGCTGTCGCCGTACTGCCAGACCGGCCCGGCATGGCGGAACCCGGCCTGCCGTAGCAACCGCTCGTGCCCGGCCGCCGACAGTCCGTTGCCGTCGCCGTCCGCCGGCGGGAGCTGTTTCCGCCCGGCCGCGAGCAGTTCGGCGAACTCCGGGACCTGCCCCGCCGCGGCCCACCAACCGGCCCAGTCCTCCCCGGTGTCGCTCCTTCCCCGACGTTCGGCGCGGCACCGCCCGACCGTCCGGGCGAAGCGGGCGAGAACCGCGTCCTCCGGTGTCAGGTGGTCACCGTTGACCAGCACTCCGCCGGGTCGCAGCACTTCCGCCAGATCCCGGTAGATCTCCCCCAGGCGGTCCGGCTGCGGGTAGTGCAGCGCCGTGGTGGACACCACGGCGTCCACGGGCCCGTCGAGCGCCAGCTGCTCGATCCAGCCCGGTTCGCCGATCACGACCTCGGTGTAGCGTGCCGCGTCCGGGCGGCCGACCCGGCCGAGTTCAAGCAGCAGCGGATCGATGTCCGCCGCCACGATCCGCGCGCCGGGCAGGCGGGCCGCCAGCCGTACCGGGAGCGAGCCGGGCCCGCTCCCGAGGTCGAGCACCACCGGCCGCGCCCGTCCCTCGGTCGCCCGCGCCACGACGTCGGCGATCACCGTGAACCGCTCCTCGCGGTCCACGGCGTACCGCTCCTGCTGGCGCTCCCACCGCTCCAGCCATTCCTCGGCCAGCCCCCGGCCGATGACCGACGGCCCTCCCCCCGCCGTGGTCACCTCTCGTCGGGGGTCAACAGGCCGCGCTGGTAGGCGCGGACCAAGTGCTTGGGGACGAACTGGCGTCGGCCGTCGATCTCGATCGGCACCAAGTCCGGCGCGGTCGCCTTCCACTGGGCACGGCGGTGCCGGGTGTTGCTGCGGGACGTCCTGCGCTTGGGTACGGCCATGGGTGATTCCCCTTCCGATCTAAAGGTGTTGAACGGGCGACCGGTGCTCAGGCCACCGGGTCGAGCATGTCGTCGAAGGCGTCCGGCAGTTGCTTCCAGGCCTCCTCGCCGGAGGCGAGTTCGTCGTCGGCGAGCAGGCAGGAGTCGAGCAGCTCGACGATTCCGTCGGCGTCCAGGCCCTCGGCGGTGAAGCAGAGTTGCTGCACGCGGTCGCCGTGGACCGGATCCCAGTCCAGGGCCGCCGCCGCACGCCGCTGCGGCGGGTACAGCTCCCAGGAGGCATCCGGCAGCGAGGCCAGCCACGGCCCGCACTCCTCGACAACCAGGCTCGCCCCCGCGGCATCCCAACCCAGCAGCAGATCGGGCCGGTTGGCGAGCCAGAACCGGCCCCGGCTGCGCTGGGCGGCGGGGACCAGCAGGTCGAGCGCCTCATGGAATCGGGCCGGGTGCAGCGGGCGCCGTCGCTCCCATACCAGCGTCGCGACGCCCGCCTCATCCTGCGGGTACGGCAACAGAGCGAGCGCCGGGTTGACCCGGTCCCGGGCGGCGGGCACATCGAACCCGGCCAGCGCCACAGGGGCCAGCGTGCCCGTGCCGAGGGTGACGGTTCGGGCGGACGGGTGCAGTTGGCGCAGCATGGCCAGCCCGGCGTGGAGCTCGGGAGCACCAGCCGCGGCACCCTCCGCCGGGACCGCGTGGACGGTGGCGTACTCGACCTGCTGGGTGAGCGCCTCGGCACGGGTCCGGGTGTCGTCGGCACAGGTCTGCGCCGCATGCTCACTGAGCGTGTCGGGTACGGAGAGTTGGGGAACGAGCCGCAGCGGGTCGACGGCGGTGACCACCCCGGCCACCACCACCGCCTCGGACAGGCAGCGGCCGTCGACCGCCCCTTCGGCGATCACCTCGACCGCCGGGTGGGGGTCACTGCCGCCCCACAGCTCGACCACCGCCAAGCGGTGCCGGCCGGCGTCGGCTATCCGGAGCAGTTCGGGGAGCAGGTCCTCGCGCAGCGCGCAGCAGGGGCAGTCGCCGGTCAGCGGGACGTCCGACTCGCTGCGCGAGCCCGCGGCGTCCAGAATGTCCCGTCGGACCCGGCCGTGGACGGCGGCATCGGTGAGGTCGTGGTGCAGCACGACAGCGTTCCCGCCGCCGCTCAGCAGCTCCAGGACCGCCTGGCGGCGCTCGGCCTCGTGGAGGCCGGCGACGACCACCACCGGCAGGCGGGTGTCGTCAGGCATTGTGTCTTCCTTTCGGCGTTGCGGCGTCGGCGTTGCGGCGTCGGTCCGGATGCCCGAGGGAGTATGGCCGCGCCGCGGGCGGCGGCAGTCCGGGAGCAGCCCGCGACGCGACCGGTCTGTAGGCGGGCCTACCAGCTCGACTTCCGGACCCCGGGCAGTTGGCCGGCATGCGCGAGGGTGCGCAGGTTGATGCGCGAGAGGCCGAAGGCGCGCTGGTAGCCGC